>CAJXSA010000263.1 GCA_913060595.1 uncultured Ignavibacteria bacterium | reverse complement strand
GAACTATCTCGGCACCGCCAAGCGCGTTGAGATCGACAAGGACAACACGACCGTCGTCGAAGGTGCCGGCGAAGCCGACGCCATCAAGCAGCGCATCAACGAGATCAAGGTGCAGATCGAAAACACCACCAGCGACTACGACCGCGAGAAGCTGCAGGAGCGCCTGGCCAAGCTGTCCGGCGGTGTCGCCGTGCTCAAGATCGGTGCCGCCACGGAAGTGGAAATGAAGGAAAAGAAAGCCCGCGTCGAAGACGCCCTGCACGCCACGCGCGCCGCAGTGGAAGAGGGCATCGTGCCGGGTGGCGGCGTCGCCTTCATCCGCAGCGTCGCGAAGCTCGACGGCCTCACCGGCGAGAACGAGGATCAGAACGTCGGTATCGAAATCGTGCGCCGCGCGCTCGAAGAGCCGATGCGTCAGATCGTCGCCAACGCCGGCCTCGAGGGTTCGGTGATCGTGCAGAAGATCAAGGAAGGCGAAGGCGACTTCGGTTTCAACGCCTCCACCGAGGTGTATGAGAACCTGGTCGAAGCCGGCGTCATCGATCCGACCAAGGTCTCGCGCATCGCGCTCGAGAACGCCGCGTCGGTTTCCTCGCTGCTGATCACCACCGAATGCACCATCGTCGAGAAGGAAGAGGACACGCCCCCGATGCCCGCGATGCCGGGTGGCGGCGGCATGGACGGCATGTACTGAGCCGGCCACTCTCCGAAACGAACACAACGGAAAAGCCCCGCCACACGGCGGGGCTTTTCGGAATGCAGACCAGCATCAGCGACATCAACGGGGACGTGTCAACGAATAGAGATACCACCTTAAACACGGCGTCCTTCGTCAATCTGAGTGTTGATGTATGCTATTTCACCAACAGCATTTTCCTTGATCGGACCTGGTCACCTGCCCGCAAACGGCAGTAGTACACACCGCTTGGAAGATTGCGGGCGTTGAATGTCTCAGTGTGCATGCCGGCGGATTTGCTGCCTTCATCGAGTGTTGCGACGCACCGGCCGAACTGATCGAAGACCTGCAGCCTGACCAGCAGGTCTTCTGCCAGTTCATACGTGATCGTGGTTGAGGGATTGAATGGGTTCGGGACGTTCTGATGCAGGTGCACGGTGCTCGGTACCACGTGCCCGGCGGTAGACCGTTTCTGTTGCTGCATCGTGTCGATACTCGTGATGACCTGTACTTCCCATGAATCTGCGCTAGCCGTGTCCTGGACATCGAGGCACATGTATACTGACGAACCGGCATACGCTGTCAGGTCGTGCCGATCGAGTACGTACAACGCTGTATCCCCCTGATAGCCGGCCATGTTGATGCTCGCTTCGTACAGGAGCGTATGGGAGGATGCGTCACGGAATTGAAGCAGCACGATGGCGCTGCTGTCGAGGTCCGCGGTGTTGCGCGCAAACAGCTCGTTGCCGTACTCAACGATACCGCCGGTCGGTACGACAAACGATGTGGTGCGTATGCATTTCGGAAGCTGGCTCCAGTAGTGAATGTCCGACGTATCCGCCGACAGATCCCAGGTGAGCGCCGTAAACTGTGAGTCTGCGTTCATCATGTGGGGCTTGACGACACCGAACAGCGCGTATGAAGAGTCGTTTTTTCGCAGTACCAGTTCGCGGAGCATGTCGCTGGTCGTAATCTGCGCTGTCTTCCTGAGACCGTTTCTCGTCTGCATGACATCATATTTCAGCCAATGTCCAAGGACCGGGCTCGATGGAGGAAGACTCGCGGCGGACTGATCGAACGATGAATAGATCTCCAGAGCCGTACCCGTGTGTGTCATGGATGGGTAGAGCCCATCAGTCTGCACCGTCGCGTTCACGGTTGCCGGAGCGGAGAACGGGTATTTGACACTGACAATCGCTCTCGGGAACAATCTGTAATTCATGGCGAGCATCACGCCTGCACCGTCCCATCCGATCGTGGGTTCCGGTCTCGTGGCAAGATTCGCCGGGGCATTCAAAACGCGTGTCACATGTTTCCAGCGCCACACAGTCGGATAGTTCCGCAGTCCGGTGAGCACCGCAACACGGTTCGCCGGCACGATGACGCTCGATCCACCGACTGAGATATTGGGATAACGTGACGTGACCGGCGTGAACGTGCGCCCGAGCAGAGAGATACCGGCAGAAGGAATACGTGACGGCGTCGGGAAAATCCCCTGGTTCTTGAATTCGTATGCGATCCAGGTATTTCCGCTCGCGCACGCGGCTGCAATCGACGGGGCAGCATGATCATCGATATAGAGTCTGTTGGATGGAACGAAAACCGGATCCGGATCTGTCACGGTCCACGATTGTGACACGGTATCGTATTCAACCAGAAGCGTCTTGCATCGCATGCTTCCGAGGTCACCCTCACGCCAGACGAGAGGAAATGCGAAGCTTGCGCCATTGCACCCGGCCTCGGCAACGACCGAGGGCATCTCAGGCTGGTAATACGTCCTGCGCCACGCGCTGTAGTATCCATCGGCAAGCGTGAGTTCGTCGAAGGTCACCCCGGAGGACGTTCCCTGGCTCGTGACGTGATTCCCCGTAATGGGGAGGCTTCCCGAGTAGACGGCGTATTTCAGCGACAGGCTGTCCTCCCACACCAGCGCGCAATTGTCCCGGTCGCCCCGCGAACCGGCGGCGAGGACGGGATGAGCGATGGTGTGGTCCCACAACTCGATTTCATCGATGACGCTCCAGTTTTCCGGATTGAGGGGAAGGAAACGTCGTTTGAGAACGATCTCGGCGTCTGTTTCGTCTACATACGAAACGAACAGGCACTCATTGATGGAGGCGCTCGACTGCTCCTGCCTGATTGCAATGCCGGGTTTCGAGGCTGCGTGATGGAAATCGCTTATGAGCACCTCCGGTTTCCACGTGGAGCCATCGTCTTCCGTCCAGGTGTAGTAAATCCTGCCACCGCTGACATACACCGCATGGTAGAAATCCTGTCCGGTCCTGCTTTCGCGCACGATCCTTCGCTGGCTGTTCCCCTGCGTGGGTGGAACGTCCTGTGTGGCCTTCATGTGCGCCTTGTAGAAACCGAAGACTTCAGCGTTGTTCGCATCGAATCGAACATCCACATCGTACAACGACGTATTTCGCGACCATGTCCCTCCGCTACTCGACCAGCGCTGATTGCTATCATCCACGACCGCATCCGCAGCGCTCCGCGGATACACACCGATCAGCGACCAGTCCCCGCGATCCAATGGCTCGGTCGCTGTTGTCTGATAATCTGCATCCAGCAGAGGGCGGTATTGAAGGGAATAAAATGGCTTGCCAGCATCAATGAGCTGATTTTGAAAGACGGCAGGATCGTCCTCATAGTGGTTTCCTGTCGGGGTATGAGGTGAATCGAACTGCGTCAACTGATCCGGCTGATTACCGCTTGCATCGACGTACCAGGGATCGCGAAACTTCAGCGTGCCAGCATCGTTGAATTCTTCGAAATTGTTGTACAACTCTACACTGAGCACGGATTTGAAATCTGCCCGTTTCTCGAGAGTATATTGAGATGAAGGAGTCGTAAAATCGTGATACAGCAGGTGTTCCTCGAGGTCGTTGTCCCATACATGGTGTTTGTAAAGTTTATCCAGAGTGATGCGATCCGTGGGTACGCCACCGACTTCCTCCGCGACATCGGCGGTGTAGGCAGTGTTCGCATCCAGGGTCGTTGAGATCGGCGGCGCCGTGTACCCGAAGGTCCCTGCGCCGGAGCCGGTCAGTCGAATATCAGGTACATGAATGGCTTCACCCTCATATTCATCGTTCCCGTCCGCGGTTACCACGAAGTCAGCATCCACACCCTGCCCGAGGCAATGGCCGAGGGCGAGGAAGAAGAATGTCAGGGCGATAGCAGTGGTTTTCATATCCACCCCCTTGTAATCCGTTGAATGATACGTGACACAACCGGCATTCGTCAATCGCGACGGGTGCCGATTGCAAGTATTGCGCGATTGTTGCGAGAGCCTACGATATAGACTTTACGCGGCGTTACCGCGATATCCTCGAATACCCCATGTCCGAAATATGCCTGAACCTCGTCATAGAAATGCAGGGAACGACCGTTGTAATGGATAATGGTGGCATTGTGTCCAGCGATAAATGCATCGTTGTCCTCACGGCCGTTGGCACAGACTGGTAAACCTACATTCATTCCTGCAATCTCTGGTGGGAGAAAGAGAGTATCCCATCGCTGCGGTTGTCGCAGCGATTGGATGTAGAGATATGGTGGGCAGAATGCAAATAGCCTCTCCCTGCTTGCCCAGAGCGCCGTGGCGTGGTTCAGCCTAACTCCGTTCCCGAGATCTCGCTGCATATCGGTTACGACGCCGGCTTTGATGTGATGAAAAGTGCCGTTCGTCGTATCATGATCCCATCCCCCGACATAGAACTCATCCGGGCCTACTTCCGCAAAGGCGGTGATTGTGCGTGCGGTACCCGTGGGAAACTGCGTATGCGTTTTGTGTGATGGTCCGTCGAAACGACCGAGGAATCCTCTGCCTCCGTAGAGATACACATCGCCCTCCCTCCCTCGTTCGAAGAACTCCCTCCCGATTATCAGGCCGTTCAGATCCTCAAAGAATGCATGTGTCCAGCCTTCGGGCAGCATTTTCGTCCATCGGCGTGTAACCCAGAATGTCGGATAGCCTCGCTCCACTGTAATTCCATACAATTCTGCAGGAGCTATCTGACCGTTTTTGGATGGCACCCCAATCGCATATGGGACTATCGCCTCGGGGGTAATGCGGATAGCGTTGGCGGTACTGCTTTCACGGCCCGTTGGAATCGATAGAATGGTGGAATCCAGCTGGATATACCCCACAGCCCAGACGCTGGAGTCTGCGTCTGCGGCCACGGCGCGGAGCACTGATCCGCCCCAGACGCCGACGATGTGGAATTCCCAGGAGTACGCGTGACTCGTGGTATCCTCTGGCGGTTCCAGTGGTGGAATGACCTCCGGTGGGGAGGACGGCTCGGAGCATGCAAGCAGAAACAGCAATGCAAGAGCAATGCAGGGAATGCACTTCATGGAATTCATGACAATCACCGTGGAGAGTGAGATGTTCCGTCAATCAGGCGACCCGCGCGAGTTTCCCCCGGAGGAAGCGCAGTTCTGTTCGTTTTCCGGTAAACCGGTGTGTTAATCGCGTATGGGGCAATCTAAAATCATTGCAAAAAAAAAAACAAGGGGGAAATAAATGACTTGACGCAGTAGTCGGATCTGTAGTCATGCAAAAAATGCCCCCTCGGGCAGAATTCCGGGGGGGCATCAAAATAAGCTCGGCGTTCGCAGGGCTTCTCAATGGAGCAGGAGTGATGAAAAGAGCTGCCGCCTACCAGCCTCCCGACGATCCGCCCCCGCCGAAGCTGCCGCCTCCGCCGCTGAATCCGCCGCCGGAGGAGAAGCCGCCCGAAGAGAAGCCGCCGCTTGACCAGCCGCCGGAACTCCAGGTCCCGCCGCGGGATTTGTTCATTTTCTTCATCTTCTCGTGCAGCTTTTTCCCGAATGCCGTTTTCGGCAGGAAGATTTTCAGCAGGGGATAGCCCACGAGATAGACCACGAAGAGGATCGCACCGAAGGGGATGCCCCAGACGGTGAAGAAGGCCGCGGGCACGGCGTAAAAGGGAATGAGGAAGGCGTAGAGGAACCAGCCCATGCAGCCCTCGGTGGCGAGTCCGATGACGGTGAACAGTCCGACGATCGCCAG
>CAJXSA010000262.1 GCA_913060595.1 uncultured Ignavibacteria bacterium | reverse complement strand
CTGATCACCTTCAGCGATCGCATCGAGCGATACAAGGACTTCACCGAGGACGTGAAAACGTTCATCAGCTGGATTGACGGACTGAAAATCGGTGGCGGGGGAGACGACAACGAAAACGCGCTCGAGGGTCTTTTCGAGGCGAGCAGCTTCAAGTTCCGGCAGAGCGCGCAGCGCATCTTCATTCTCATCACCGATGCCATGTTTCACGAGCACGGGGACCGCGGTGACGGGAAAACGGAGTTCACCACCGAAAGCATGCGCGAGTTTCTCCTCAAGCAGAATATCAAGCTGTTCGCCATCACACCGCCGCAGATTCCGGAGTATGTCCTGCTCACGGAATCAACGCGCGGTAAACGCTTCAATATCATCGAGGATTTCAGTTCCATCCTCGACGAATTCAGCGAGTCCCTGACAAACCTGTACGCCATCCGCTACCGGATACGCGAAGAGATACCCCCGGAAAAAATGGACCTCGAGATTCGCAACGCAGAGGACGAGATCGTGCTGCAGGAAGAGGTGACCGTGCTGGATGTGGACAAGAAATTCATCCTCGAAAACATCCTCTTCGATTTCAACCGCGCGACCTTCGACATGTCGTACACCGAGGAGCTGCGCAACATTCTGGCGATGCTGAAGAAATACGAGAACATTCACATTGAAATCCGGGGACACACCGACTACATTGGCAGCGACGAATACAACATCGCGCTTTCCGACGCGCGGGCGCGCGCAGTCAAGCAGTACCTCGTCAAGCGCGGCGTGGACGCCGTGCGCATCACCACGCGCGGCATGGGCAAGTCCCAGCCCATCGCGCCGAATGACACGGAACTCGGACGGCGCCTGAACCGCAGGACGGAAGTCATCATCACGCGCAAATAGGCACGACACCTGTGCCGCAGTCACGCGCGGAACGCGTCATTCGCCCATGACTTTCACGAGCATTCGTTTTCTCCTCATCCCGTCGAATTCCGCATAGTAGATCTGCTGCCACGGCCCGAAATCCAGGGCTCCGTTCGTGACCGGCACGATCACCTGGTGATGGACGATGAGGTTTTTCAGGTGCGCGTCACCGTTCGTTTCCCCGGTTCGATGGTGGCGATACCCGTCACGATACGGGGCGAGCTCCTCGAGCCATTCGTCGATATCCTGCAGCAGTCCCGACTCCGCGTCGTTGACCCAGACGCCGGCGGTGATATGCATGGCGGAGACAAGTATCATCCCTTCGCTGATGCCGCTTTTGGCGAGAATGTCCTCGACGTCACGCGTGATGTTTATGTACTCCCGTTTCGTCTTCGTGTTGAACCAGAGATACTCAGTGTGGAATTTCATGGACAGGCTCCAATATCATGAGTGATGCCGCGAAGCCGCATGATAACCGTGCCCGCGGTGATTCGCAACCGCAGGAGACGCTGGACGGGACACTCGACCGCGTGACCTGGTCGGCCCCGGACAGCGCGTTCCTGGTGGCCCGCTTCCGCGTGTCGAGCGAACTGTTTCCTGTCGTCGCGGTGGGGGAGATGCTCTCTCCCACGGTCGGAGACCGCTATGTGCTTCGCGGCGCCTGGGAGGAGCATCCGAAGTACGGACGGCAATTCGTATTCACCTCCTATGAAGTGCAGATGCCTGTCACCGAGGACGGTCTGGTCCGTTTCCTCGCGTCGGGCATGCTGCGGGGCGTCGGACGCAGTACCGCGGAGAAAATCGTCGCGCGATTCGGCATGGAAACGATGGAGGTTCTCAACAGCAGCATCGACCGGCTGCGGGAGGTCGAGGGTATCGGGGAAAAAAAACTTGCGGCGCTGCGGGAGTCCTGGAACGCGCAGCGTGGCGTGCAGAACGTCATGCTGTTTCTCCGCGAGCACGATATCAGCACGAGCTGGGCGGTGCGCATCTATCACAGCTACGGCGTCGACGCGGTCGGCATCATGCAGGAAGACCCGTATCGACTCGTCGACGACGTCGACGGGATCGGGTTCAAGGTCGCGGACGGTATCGCCCGTTCGCTCGGTGTCGAGGCGGGGGATACGCGTCGTGTCGAAGCCGGACTGATCTGGGTGCTGCGTGAGTCGGCCCGGAGAGACGGACACACTGCCGTCCCCGTCGATCATTTCGTTCATCACGCCTCGGCCGTGCTCGAGGTGGAAGAGCACATGGTCAGCGGCGCGCTGCGTGCCGTATGCGAGTCGCAGCGACTGATCGAGGAGGACGGACTGCTGTTCCTGCCCGTTCTGCATGCCGCGGAAGCCGCGATCGCGCAGAGCATCGCTCGGGCGTATGCGGAGCAGTGGAACGGTCTCGATCATCTCGCGATCGACGACGTGCTTACCACCGTGGAAACCGCACAGGGGCTGCGTTTCAGTCCCCAGCAGGCAGATGCCATCCACCGCTGTCTCTCTGGTCCGCTCTGCGTCGTGACCGGCGGTCCGGGGACCGGGAAAACGACAAAGCTCACAGGCCTCCTCCATGTCGCACGAACGCTGAAATGGAAAGCGGCGGTATGCGCACCCACCGGACGCGCGGCGAAGCGCATCACGGAAATCACCGGCTGTGAAGCGGCGACGATCCATCGTCTGCTCGAGTTCGACCCGGTCACGGGGGCGTTTCAGCGTGACGAGGACAAGCCCGTCGAGGCGGACATCCTGGTCGTGGATGAAGTGTCGATGGTCGATGTTCAGCTCATGGCCGCCCTGCTGCGCGCACGGCCGTCCGGCTGTCGCCTCGTGCTCGTCGGTGATGCGGATCAGCTGCCGTCCATCGGTCCCGGTGCGGTGCTGCGGGACATGACATCATGCGGCGAAATCGACACCGTTGTCCTCCGTCTCGTTTTCCGCCAAGAAGCGCAGAGCAGCATTGTCAGCAACGCACACCGTGTGCGGGAAGGATACATGCCGGTATTCGACGCGCGACTCGTCGAGGGAGGAGAGACCTTCTTCCGGGAAGTGGCGCCCGGGGAAAACATCGCGCAGCTGATTCGTGACCTGATCGTCGAACGGCTTCCTGCGGCCTATTCCTTCGACCCCGTGCGTGATATCCAGGTGCTTTCTCCAATGTACAACTCCCCGGCAGGGGTGACCCATCTCAATCACGTCCTGCAGCAGGCAGTCAACGGCGGCAGCCGCGTCGTGTATCATCACGGTGAGCGGACGTTTCGGGCCGGAGACAAGGTCATGCAGATCCGGAACGACTACGAGAAGGATGTGTACAACGGCGATATCGGTTTCGTGCGCGGCTTCGATGATGAGGAGAGCCGCCTGCTGGTGGATTTCGACCGCCGCCGTGTCGAGTACAGTGTGGAGGAGATGGAACATCTCGTGCTCGCATATGCGATCACCATTCACAAGAGCCAGGGCAGCGAATACCCCGTCGTCGTGGTGCCGGTGGTCATGCAGCATCGCATCATGCTGCGCCGCACGCTGCTGTACACCGCCATGACACGCGCGCGGCGCATGATCGTGCTGCTCGGACAGCGTGCCGCCGTGGCGACCGCAGTGCAGTCGCCGCAGGAAAAGCCCCGCTACGGGCGTCTCAGGGACCGTCTCTGCGAGCTGCTGCGCTAAGCCTCGGTGAAGCCGCTTCCGGTCGTTTGCGATGCGCACAATAGGTTGTCTGCGCGTATTTGATTACATTGTCCGAGTCCTTGCAGTGCATGTTCTTCGGGCGCTGAATTTGCTGTCCAAATTCTTTCTCGCTCCGTAACCCCTATGATTCGAAAAAAACGTTCGATAAGTCTCGATAACATAAATCTGACGAATCCGCAGCGTGCTGCCGTCACGCGTGTGCTGACCGCGCAGAAGAACAAGTACAAGAAGCTTCTGCATGAGGCACACGAACGGCTGCACATCATTGCCGACATGACCACCAGTCTCGAATTCTGGTACAATGTGAATGGCAGCTATGAGTTCGTCAGTCCCGCCAGCGAGGCGATACTCGGCTATTCACCCGCAGAATTCATGGGTGAAGGCGTGAATCTCGAGGAATTGATCCACGAAGACAGCATCGAGCAGTTCCGCGCGGATCGCAGCCGCGCACTTGAAGGTGAAGGGGGAAAAGGCATCGAATACCGCCTGCATACGCGTGAGGGTGAAACGCGATGGGTGCAGGCGTCGTGGAAACCTGTGCTGACCCGCAAGGGCAAGCATATCGGAATCCGCATCAGCATACGTGACATCACAGAATTCAAGCAGTGCCAGTATTTTTCACAGGCCTATCGTGATCTCATGCTGAACATTGCGGATGATCTCGATGAGATCGGGATATTTTCCCTGACACCGGAATGGGAACTGAAGACGTGGAACAGCGGTGCACAGGGGCTGCTCGGCTGGGAGAAGGACGAAATGATAGGCCGCTCACTCGACGCCCTGCTGCCCGATGCGGAAGTGGAAAGCGTTCGCGCGGTACTCGGAGGCCTGACCTGCGGAGAGCGGCGCGCGCTGGTTCTTCCGCTGCGTCACCGGGACGGTGAAACGCACCGCGTTCAGATCACCTTCATGTCCATGTGCGATCACCTCGGTGTACTGCATCAGGTTACCTGCCTGCTGCGCGCCACTTCCTGAACCGCGCTCCGGCGCACAAACCCAACGGAACGGATGTAAATCATGCTGTTGCTCGTCCTGATAGCGATCGCGGCGTTCATACTCATGGAATTCTGGGCGGCGTTCATTCACCGCACGGTGTATCATGGCGTGCTGTGGAGCATTCATCGCAGCCATCATCGTGCGCGACGGAAGGGTTTTTTCGAACGCAACGACGTGTTCGTCCTCGCGCACGCGGCTGCAGCCATGGGCGTGCTTGTTGCGGGACTGACGTTCGATCTGCCCGCACTCACCGCGGCAGGCGCCGGCATCACCGCGTACGGCATTCTCTATGCGGTGGTGCACGACGGATTCATTCACGGACGCCTTCCGCTCTCCTGGCTGGGGCGCTGGCGATTTTTCCGCTCGCTGCGCGACGAGCATCTCTATCACCACACCGGCGACATCAACGCGCATTTCGGCCTGTTTTTCTGGAACAGAGTCCCGTCCCATCCTGCGAAAGGAGCATCGGAGTGAGTATGCGCGACTCGAAGAGACAACGCTATCAGCACAGCAGCGGATCGCAGCTTGCACATGCCGGCAGCGGAACGGATTTCCGGATGAGCACGCTGCCATCCGGTTTGCGGCTGGTCACCGAGCAGGTGCCGTCGGTGCATTCCGTCGCCGTCGGCGTCTGGATCGACACCGGCAGCAGGGACGAAACGGCGGAAGAGAACGGCATTTCGCATTTCATCGAGCACTCCGTGTTCAAAGGAACGCACCGTCGCCGCACGCACCATATCGCCCAGTATCTCGAAGCTGTCGGCGGCTATCTCAACGCGTTCACGACCAAGGACACGACCTGTTTTTACGCCCGCGTGCTCGCGCCGCATCTGCCACGAGCCGTGCATCTGCTCGCGGACATCATTCAGAATCCTGTGTTTCCCGAGCACGAGATCGAGAAGGAAAAACAGGTCATCATCGAGGAACTCCGGGGTGCGGAGGACGATGCGGAGGACCTGGTGCATGAAGAATTCGAAGCGTTGCTTTACGGCAGGCATTCCCTCGCGCAGTCCGTCCTGGGAAAGGAACAGAACATCGCCGCGTTTTCGCGTGAAGATCTTCTGCGCTTCGTGCGCAGGCATTACACCACCGAAAATATCGTGATCGCGGCGGCGGGTGCGGTCGATCATGACCGGCTCCC
>CAJXSA010000261.1 GCA_913060595.1 uncultured Ignavibacteria bacterium | reverse complement strand
CGAGCTCCGCGCTGCTGCGCCATGAAAGCGCGGGACGCTCGTGCACTTCGAGTCCAAGACCGTGGCCGAGACCGTGCTCGAAGCGGTCGCCGTATCCGTTGTCGCGGATGACGTTGCGGACATGTTCGTCGAGTACGCTGGCGGTCATGCCCGGTGCGGCAAGCGCGCGGCCTTTCTCCTGCGCCTTCTGCACGACGTCGTACACGCGCCGCAGGCGCGGTGGCGCCTTGCCGCAGAAAACGGTGCGCGTAATGTCGCTGGCGTAGCCGTGCACGCGGCAGCCGAAATCCATGAGTATCGCCTGTCCGGGACGCAGTGTCGCACGGGAGGGCGTCCCGTGAATGAGCGAGCTGCGGGCGCCGAAAAGGACGATGGGGGCGAAGGAATCCCCGTCCGCACCGCGCAGGCGATGCCGGTAGGTGATTTCTGCGGCGATGTCGATTTCACGCACACCGGGACGCAGCAGGGGGAGAATCTCGGTGTACACCGTTTCACTGATGCGGATGGCCTGCCGTGTCGCCTGTACTTCATCGGGATACTTGTTCTCACGCAGCTGTTCGACGGCGTCATGCAGCGGCAGCAGGCGCAGCGGTTTCAGCGCGGATTTCAGATTCTGGGCCACGGTGAAAGAGCAGTGCGACGCCTCGAAGGCCATGCTGCGCAGGCGGCGCAGCAGCCCCTCGCGGCGCAGGGCTTCCGTCATGGTGCTCCCGCTGACGATCATGACCTGTGCGTTTTGAACCTCGCGGGCGGACTGCTCCCGGTAGCGGGGATCGGTGAGAAGGATGGCAGACCGTTTTCGGATCAGCAGCCAGGCGTTGGAGCCGGTGAATCCCGTCAGGTAGCGCACATGCGGAAGATGCGTGACGAGGAAGGCGTCCGCCAGTCCCTCGCGCAGCGCTTCCTGCAGGGCGCGGACGCTCTCCGCGCGGCGCAGATGCGCGCCGCTTCCGGGGCTGGTCCGATGAGCGCCTGTTGCTCGCACGGTGTGGATAACTTCTGAAGAGTTGTGGATAAGTTGCTGACGAACGGTATAACCGGCCTTTGCGCTCCGTATCAGCCAATAATAACTGTGTACGGAACGCGGTCAGTCTGAAAATGCTGTGAATAACCTGCGGTCAGGCATTCCCTGCCTGGTAATTCGGCGCCTCCTTCGTGATGAAGACGTCATGCGGGTGGCTCTCCTTGAGTCCCGCGGAGGTGATCTGTATGAACTCGGTGCGCGTTTTGAGTTCACGGATGTTTTTCACGCCGCAGTATCCCATGGCTGCGCGCACGCCGCCCATGACCTGGTAGACCATTTCCTCGAGTTTGCCGCGATAGGGGACCATACCCTCGATGCCTTCGGGAACGAGTTTCTTGATATCCTCTTCCACGTCCTGGAAATAGCGGTCCTTGCTTCCTTCCTTCATCGCGGAAATCGAGCCCATGCCGCGGTACACTTTGTAGCGGCGTCCCTCGTACAGGATTTTTTCTCCCGGACTCTCCTCGAGTCCTGCGAACATGCTGCCGAGCATGATGGAATCGGCGCCCGCGGCGAGGGCTTTCGGGACGTCGCCTGTCTGCTTGATGCCGCCGTCCGCGATGATGGGTATGTCGTGCGCAGCCGCTGCTTCCGCACAGTCCATGATGGCGGTGATCTGCGGCACGCCGACGCCGGTCACCACTCGCGTCGTGCAGATGCTGCCCGGACCGATGCCGATTTTTACCGCGTCCGCGCCGGCCTTGATCAGATCCTCGGTCGCTTTCGCCGTGGCGACGTTGCCGGCGATGACGTCGGTGCCGGGAAACTGCTTTTTCACCTTTTTCACCATTTCGATCACGCCGCGCGAGTGTCCGTGTGCGGTATCGACCACGACGACGTCAACGGAGGCGTCGACCAGGGCCTTGACGCGGTCCATGGTGTCGGACGCGATTCCCACAGCGGCGCCCACGCGCAGGCGTCCGAGGCTGTCCTTGCAGGCGTTCGGGTGGTGTTTCTTTTTCATGATGTCCTTGAAGGTCAGCAGTCCGCGCAGCCGTCCTTTCTTATCCACCACGGGCAGTTTCTCGATGCGGTGTTCCTGCAGTATCGATTCCGCTTCTTCCAGCGTCGTGCCCAGCGGGGCCGTCACCAGGTTGTCGCGCGTCATGATATCATACACGAGCATGGCGCGATTGGGTTCGAAGCGCAGGTCGCGGTTGGTCAGGATGCCGATGAGTTTCTCCTCGTCGTCGACGATGGGGATGCCGGAGATGCGGTATTTCTCCATCAGGTCGTGTGCATCGGCAACGGTTTTATCCGCCTGCAGGGTGATGGGATTGACGATCATGCCGCTTTCGGAGCGCTTCACCTTGTCCACTTCCTCCGCCTGCTGGGCGATGCTCATGTTCTTATGGATGATGCCGATGCCGCCTTCGCGGGCCAGGGCGATGGCCATGTCGGATTCCGTCACCGTGTCCATGGCCGCGCTGAGCAGGGGAGTGTTGAGCGTGATATTGCGCGTCAGTCGCGAGCGGACATCCGCTTCGCGCGGAAGGATGCTGGATTTGCGGGGGACGAGGAGGACGTCGTCAAAGGTGAGACCGATGCGGATTCGCTTTTGCGGCATGATGATTGACTTCCCGAAAGTGTATGGATTTACGTATATGCTGCGATGCCGGTGATCTGCTGTCCGAGGATCAGGGTGTGAATGTCGTGCGTGCCCTCGTAGGTGCGCACGGATTCGAGGTTGTTCATGTGGCGCATCACGGGGTATTCGTCGAGGATGCCGTTGGCGCCGAGGATGTCGCGGGACAGGCGCGCGATGCGCAGCGCGATGTCGACGTTGTTGCGCTTGGCCATCGACACGTGCGCAAACGTCATGGTGCCTGCGTCTTTCATTCTGCCGAGATGAACGGCGAGAAGCCGCGCCTTGGTGATTTCCGTCAGCATGAACGCCAGCTTGTCCTGCACGAGCTGGAAGGAGCCGATGGGACGGTCGAACTGCTTCCGCGTCTTCGCGTAATCCACGGCCGTGTCGTAGCAGGCTTCCGCCGCGCCGACCGCGCCCCAGGCGATGCCGAAGCGCGCCTGTGTCAGGCAGGAGAGCGGGGCCTTGAGTCCTTCCGCGTCGGGAAGCATGTTCGCGGCGGGAATGCGGCAGTCCTGGAACACCAGTTCCGACGTCACCGACGCGCGCAGCGAGTGCTTGCCTTTCATCTCCGGGGCGGAAAAGCCGGGTGTGCCCTTTTCCACGAGAAAACCGCGGACGACCCCGTCGAGCTTGGCCCAGACCACCGCCACATCGGCGAGGCTGCCGTTGGTAATCCACATTTTCGCGCCGTTGAGCACGAAATGGTCGCCGTCGCGGACGGCACGCGTTTCCATTCCGCCGGGATCCGAGCCGTGGTCCGGTTCGGTGAGGCCGAAGCAGCCGATGGCCTCCGCCGCGGCGAGGCGTGGCAGCCACTGCCGGCGCTGCTCTTCGGTGCCGTAGCGGTGGATGGGAAACATGACGAGGGAGTTCTGCACGCTGGCGAAACTGCGGACGCCGCTGTCGCCGCGCTCGAGTTCCTGCATCATGATGCCGTATATGACATTGCTGGCTCCCCCGCCGCCGTATTCTTCGGGGAGATTGACGCCGAACACGCCGAGCGAGGCCATGCCTGACGCGATCTGCATCGGAAAACGTCCCTCCCGGGCGGCCTCCTCGATGACAGGGAGCACTTCGCGATCGACGAAGCTGCGAATGGTGCCGCGCACCAGGCGCTCCTCTTCCGTCAGCAATGTGTCTATATTGTAGAAATCTGATCCGGTCTGCATGAGATCCATCCGGTTCGTGAGCGGGGTGGGGGTGCTGGGGAAATCCAGAATATCATCAAAATTACGGCGCAGGGGAGGCAAAAGCAAGGTAGTGGACCGACCCGTTTCGTCGCAACGCAGCGCCGTGCATTCTCAGCCGGACTCGTCCCGGCGTATCGCGAGGCGGCGGTACCGCGGCCGGACTCGTCCCGGCGTAATTTCCCGTGGTGGAGTCGGACTTGTCCCGGCGTAGTTCGCCGCAGGCGAACGAAGCCGGAAGCCGGATGCACTTATGCGCATTTTTCGTATATTTCCACATATCCAGTACGTATTCCGTCACATCAATCCCGAAAGGTTGGCGCTATGAGGACTGTATCTACCCTGGTATTGTTATTTCTCCTTGTTTCCGCAGGACACGCACAGCTGCAGATCACGCGTGCGGACGTCGAGAGCCGCATTCAGGCACAGCAGGTCACGAGTTTCGAGGCGACGAACGCGGAAGGAATGACCTTCGACCTGACCGGCCCCGTCTATGATCTGACGGTCTTCCAGACCACATCCGAGACATTTCAGACGACGTACCTCGATCCGGCGCTTACGACCTTCCCGCACGAGTTCCCTGCCGCAACGCACGCGCAGGTCATCGATGCGGACGAAGGAAGCGGCTTCCTGTACCTCCGCCTGGACAACGCCGGACTGTACATGCTCGGATTCGGCACGGAAGTGCAGGGAACGGACTTCCTGATGAAGTACGAGCCTGAGCGTCCGCAGATGATCTTTCCGTTTCAAAAGGGCAGCTCATGGAATTATTCCAGCGGCGTGATGACACCGTTCGAGGGAATGGAACGTGTCGAGGAATCGACGGTCAATGTCATCGAGGAAGGAACCCTGCGCACGCCCGACGGTGATTTCCCCTGCCTCGTCGTCAAGCAGTGGGAGCGTGTGAGCACGAAAATCGAATTCGGCGGACAGGTCATCAGCGAGAATTACATGACGGACGTCACGTATGAATTCATCACGCGGGACGGCATTTCCTCCACACTCGTGATCGACACGCTCGATGAGAACAGCAGCACGCCGAAGCTCGTGTATGCCAGCTGGGCGGTCGCTGCGGTGCAGACGTCCGCGCAGGACGCTCCCGTCGCACGGGACCTCGCGATGTCCGCCCCGTACCCGAACCCCTTCCGCACGGGAGCGGTGTCGGTGGAATGGTCGGCTGCGACGTCCGGTCAGGCACGCATCGATGTCATCGATATCTACGGACGCATCCACCGCCAGCACCGCGTCGGCAGCGTCACCAGCGGCGTGCAGCGCAGCCGCCTCGACATCACGGGACTGCCTGCCGGACAGTATTTCCTGCGCGTTGTCCAGGGCTCGGAAACTGGCATGCGGCCCCTGACTGTCGTACATTGAGACTGGAACAGTATGAATGCGTGAGTAGGCCGTGCCGCCCCCGTCCCGGAGACGACGGGGACACGCTGTCGATGAAATGATGCGGCAGCGGCACGGATGTTTTCCTGACGTCAATCCACCATGGATCACGGGTCTCACGCCTATGAACATCCGCGTCGCCTGGATTATCACACTGCAAATACTTTGCTCCTCCCTCGCCGGAGCGGTGACTGCCGCTCCGGGAGGCGGGGACGCTTCTCACGCGCTGCCGCGGCATGCCATCGATGCACAGCCGCTGCTTGCGCAGCAGGAACTCATACTTATCAAGAATCACGGGCAGTGGCCTGACCTGCCCGGTCTCGGACGACTGCACGCCGTTACCACGGCGCGTGAAGGCGCGCGCGTGTATTTCCACGACGCCGGCATCAGCGTGGTGCACGCAGCGTGGACAGACGCCTCCGCATCACACGCACCCGATGCGCCGGTCCTGCTGCAAAGCTCTCCCGTTCTGCAGCGATTCCGCGTGGATATTCGCTTTGTCGGCGCCGCGACGCCGCGCGTAACCTT
>CAJXSA010000260.1 GCA_913060595.1 uncultured Ignavibacteria bacterium | reverse complement strand
TATCGTCTTCGTCGATCCAGCCGATGGGCACCGGCGCGTCGGGAATGATAAGGCCGATAAACGGGCTTATCCCCACAGCCACGGCCAGCAAGAAGAAAATGATGCCGCGGAATAATAAATCCGGGTCATGACTGCAGCGCGGCAGCGACAGCCCCGCAGCCAATAAAACCGGGGCGTTGCCGCCGGTCACAATTATCGGAGCATCGGGTCCTGTAATCTCTTCGAGCGAAGACACCATGCCCTCGATCGCAATGCGGGCGAAATGCAGCACGCCGGAGCGGATACATGACGCCGTGTCGTCGCCGAGCAGCGGGACCTGCGCCGCCTCCAGCGCCGGCAGCTGCGCCGTGTGCGTGTGCAACGCGGCGAAGGCGGTGCCGATGCCGGGCGCGATCGCGCCGCCGCGGAAATCGCCCGCGCGATCAACGACGTTCACCGTCGTCGCCGTGCCGCAGTCGATGACGATGGCAGGACCGCCGTGCAGCTGCGTGCGCGCAGCAAGCACTGCGCAGAAACGGTCCGCCCCGAGCGTGTCCATGCTGCGGTATCGGCTCGGGAACCATGACGCAGCCACGGGACGCACGGTACGCGCCGCAGGACAACCCACCGCACGCAACAGCGATTCCACCTGCGGCTGCAGCACGGGAACGACGCTGCATATTCCGACCGCCTCGATGCCGTCGAATGCGCCTTCCGCCGCGTCGACGGCACACTGCGCCCCGGCGCGCCCGTCGATGAGCGCGTCATGCGCGAACACGCGCGTGCGCCGCACCTTCTCCCCGTCCATCCATGCGATCCGACAGGTCGTGTTTCCAAGAAGCACCGCCAGCCGCATCACCGCTTCCTCCCCCGGCCTTTCGATCCGTCTCCGCGCCGTGACGATGAGCGCGATCCACCGGTCTTCTTCCCGGACGAGGACGACCGCGCTCTCCCGCTCTTCTTTCCGGACGCGCGCCGCGTCCCGTTCGCATCCTCTCCGTCGTCGTCGAGCAGGACGAAGTCGATTTCCTGTTCGACACTGTCGACCCGCGCAACGCGCACACGAACACGGTCGCCGAGACGATACTTGCGCCCGCTGCGCTCCCCTATCAGCTGCCAGCGCGCCTTGTCGAACTCGTAGTAGTCGTCCAGGCTGCGTACGTGCACCAGGCCCTCGACGAGCGACGGCATGATTTCCACATAGAGTCCGTAGCGCGTGACCCCGCTGATCACGCCGTCGAAATCGTCGCCCTCGTGCCGCCGCATGTATTCGACCTGCTTGATTTTCACCGAGGCGCGCCCGGCCTCCACGGCGACACGCTCCCGGATGGAACTCTGCCTCGCGATGTCCGCCAGCCGCTTCTCCGTGGGATTCGGACCGCGCTCCCCGCCGAAGTAACGAAAGAGCAGACGGTGGACGACGAGGTCCGGGTACCGCCTGATCGGGGACGTGAAATGCGTGTAGTGGCGGAAACCCAGTCCGAAATGTCCGATGTTTTCCGTGCTGTACACGGCCTTCGCCATGGAGCGAATGGTCACGTCCTGCACCACGTCCTCTTCGGGACGACCGCGCACGGTCTCGAGCATTTTCTCGAAAGACTTCGAGGAAGACGGATCGAGCTGCGCCTTCACGCCGAGATGGCGCAGGAATTCGAGCAGTTCGCGCACTTTCTCCGAATCCGGCAGATCATGCACGCGGTACACGAACCCCTTGCCCTCGCTGCGCAGCGACGCGGCCGCTTTCGCGACCGTGCGGTTTGCCAGCAGCATGAACTCCTCGATCATGCGCATGCTCATCAGTCGCTTTTTCGGAATGATGTCGATGGGGTGTCCCGTGCTGTCGAGCACGAATTTCACCTCGGGCACGGCGAAGTCCACCGATCCCTCGCGGAAGCGCTTTTTCATCAGCATGGTCGCGAGAGCGCTCATGCGGCGCAAAGTCTCCGCGTGGGGACCGTCTCCGCCGTCGATGATGTCCTGCGCTTCCTCGTATGTGAAACGCTTGCGGGAATGAATCACGGTCTTCGCAAGCCGGAAATCACGCACGGCACCGCGCGGAGACACCGTGCAGATCATTGAATACGCCAGGCGGTCCTTTCCCTCCTGAAGACTGCAGAGATGATTCGACAGGCGCTCCGGCAGCATCGGGAACACGCCGTCCACCATGTATACACTGGTGCCGCGACGCAGCGCCTCGCGGTCGAGTTCGGTCCCCTCCCGGACGTAGTGGCTGACGTCGGCGATATGCACGCCGAGCACGAAATTGCCATCGTCGTCCGTGCGCAGGGATACGGCGTCGTCAAAGTCCTTCGCGTCCTCAGGGTCGATGGTAAAACACTCTTCCTCGCGGAGGTCGAGCCGGCTGCGGATTTCCGCGTCCTCGATTTCCGCCGGCAGCGCATGCGCCTCGTCCACCACGGCGTCGGGAAATTCCATGCTCAGGCCGTAGCGGCGCGCGAGCGCAAGCATTTCCACTTCCACGCGTCCGGTCTTCCCGAGCACCTCGACGATCTCTCCTTCGAGACCGAGATGCCTTCGCGTGTCCGCGAGCAGGCGCACGACCACCTTGTCCTCGTCCCGCGCGGCTCCGAGGTTGCGCCGCCCGATGGCGATATCCCCCTCGATGTCCCTGTCGTCGGCTTCCACGTACCACAGCTTCCCGAGCTGTTTGAGCGTGCCGACGATCAGGCGCTCCTCACGCACGGGATCGCTTTCGTCCTGTCGAATCATCCAGCGGCTTCCCTTGAGCCGCACGATGTGGTCGGCCTCCTGAAGTTCGCGGAGAACCGCCTTGAGCTGCTGATAGGCGGGCCCCTGCTTGGGAATATCCAGGCGGCGCGCCAGTTCCTTTGTTTTATACGCCCGGCCCTTGTCTTCCTGCAAAAAGGCCACGACGCGTTGCTGTAAGCTTTGTTTCACGTTAAAATGAGAATCGTTGAAGAATTTTGAGTTCCCAGACCGAGTACTCGGTCGGCTGCGCCGGATTGTCCACCCCGTTGTTCGTGGTGATACGCGAAATCTGTATCACCTGGTTCAGCCACGGGACGCCGACGATGCGGCTGAGGGGAAATTCGACCGTGAGGTTCGAACTCCGGATGTTGTCGATTTTTCCGTCGTAGGTAATGATGGACTGCCCGATTTCGCTCGTCAGTTTCACACGCGAGTTCTCGGTCCCGATGCCGGAGAAATCGATTCGCTTGATCACGTCTTCGAAACCGAGACGGTTGAACAGCTGTGTCACCGCCGTGGACGCGATCGATGACCCGAGCTGATTGACAAGCTCCGGGGATTTCGCCGCCAGCGAACTGCTCTCCCCGTCATTGGACGAGATATCGCTGGCGAACACACCGAAAATGAGGAAGGAGGACGCGTCGGACTGCACGTCTCCCGCCGCGGCCACCGGTTCACCGTCGACGGCATCCCAGCGGAGATCCCATGCGAGCTGCGGCTTGTCCTTTGTCCCCGTTATCTTCAGAACGACATAGACCTTGCGGTTGACCTCGGTCTCGGGATTGATGTAGTAATCCGAGTACACCGCACGCAGATCCAGGTCCGGGTTCATCGGATCCCGCGTGAAGTACAGGGAACCGTCGGCGGAAAGCCGCTTGCCGAGGAAAAGAAAACTCGACTCGGGCCCCAGCTGCACTTCACCGACGAAGGTCATGCCATCCCCGCCGAAGCTGCTCACCTTCAGGTCGTCGAACTCGAGGGCCGCGTTGAGCTCTTCCTGAAGGACGGAGAAAGGAATGCGCACCACGAGCCGGCCATCCGTGCTCAGCCTCAGATCATAGGACAATCCGTCGAGCACGGAGCGCTCCGGCGCCTGTGCCGCGCCGTCATCTCCGCTGCCCGCGGCCAGCCGTCCGAAACGTCCCGCCGAGAGTGAGCTCACGACCTGCCTCGTGGTGTCGTCGACGACGACGTATTTGATGGTGTTGTATTCGTTCACGCCGCCTCCGCTCTGCTCGAGCGGGAAGGTGAGACTGCCCCGTTCGACCACGAGGTTGCCTGTCAGGCGTGAGCGGTCGAGCCTCCCGGTGTACGTCAGCTCCTCGGCTCCCGTGCTGATGTACAGGTCGCCGAACACCGCGCGAAGCGAGGAGCGCGACGCGGGCTGCAGCACCTTCAGCTTCCCTTCCACGGCAAGATCAAACTCATTGATCGCGAAAGCGTCGGTGGAAATGCTGCCGCTGGCCGACAGCAGTCCGTCGCTCCAGTCAGAAGCGACATTTTCCACCGTGGCCTTGATGATGCGGATGTTCTGCTCGACCGCCTCGATGCGAAGGTTGAGCATGTATTCCATGTTGTTGAAAACGAAGCGTCCCCTGGCGTTGCTGATCGTGAGATAGCCTTCGAACGACGGAGACTCTGCGTTGCCCGACACCGTCACGTCCCCGAATGCCGTCCCGTTGAGCGGGGAAAAGAAACCGAGGAAGTCTTCAATTAGCGCGAGCGGAAAATCCCGCATGCGCAGGCGCAGACTCGCGTCGGTCTCGTTTCCGCCTGTGTCCTCGCCCTCTTCCTCGCTGAATGATATGTGGGCGGGGACGGTTCCGGAAAGGAAAAAGACCTTCTGCTGCGTTCCGTCCGCCTGGTCGTAATCGAGCTCGGAGTACAGCTCGAGCTGGCGGTCGAAATAGCGGGCTTCCAGGACGATCTCGCCAAAATGCATGCCGCGGTATCCGAGGCTGTCGATATACACTTCCGCTGCCATGAGGGGCGCGGCGTCCGTGCCGCCGACACTCGCCTCCACGGATGCGTTTCCGGCGAAACTGCGGCCCGCATGCGCCTCGCTGTCCCCGGTGGCGAAATACTCGACCATGCCCACGTCAAGGCTGTCGCCGTATAGGGTGAAGTCGTTTTCTCCGGCGAAGGTCCGCGTCCCGTTCAGGGAGATGCGCATCGGGCCGTGCCGCAGAGCGAACTGCTGGACGGCAATGCCGGCGGAATCAACGCGCAGCCGCACGGACTGCTCGTTCCGCCAGTCCTCCTGGAGATAGAGCATGCGCAAGACAGGGAGCTGCACGTCGAAGCCGTAATCGCGGAATTCCGCCGCGGCCTGCAGGTCGAGCTGCAGCAGCGTATCGACCATGCTGCGCACGCGGAGCCGGGGTCGCGCATCCGCATATTCGAATTCCACCGCGGTCCTGCTCAGGCGGAGCCCGTTCAGGTTCATGTCCGATGCCGAGAAACGCAGGTCCGCCTTCAGGTTCTGCAGCGGATTGTCGAGCTGGAGATTGCGAATGTCATAATTGCAGCGCACTCCGGCCGCGAGCAGCGTCTGCGTGCTGTCGACGAGATAGAAATCACTCAGATGCAGCTGTCCGTCGACGGAGAAGCCGTCGTCTCCCCCGCGGATGTTTCCGCGGTATGTGCCACGCACGAGGAAGGTGCGCGCGTCAAAGTAACGCGCGATGCGCTCGGGGTTCTTGAGTGAAATGCTGTAAAAGACATCCATGAACGCCGTTGTGTCGCGCGGGACGGCATCGCGGCGGTCATTGACCGACACCCCCTGCTTCCCGACCGGTGTGTCTTCCCCTGCGGTGAGACTGTCCGGTGCGAAGGCGAACTGCTTCATGGCCGCGGACAGCGAATCCGCCTGCACGGAGAGATACGAGAAGAAGCGCGGGAAATCGAAACGGCCGTCAATGCGCGCATCGGCATACTGGGACTGCAGCAGCAGATACTCGGCATCGGCCGACCCCTGTTCCAGCACCACGCGAAATGTGTCGCGTTCAATGTCGATATCTCGGAAACGC
>CAJXSA010000259.1 GCA_913060595.1 uncultured Ignavibacteria bacterium | reverse complement strand
GCCCTGCCGTTTGAGTGCGTTCAGGCAGGTGTTGCGGGCGATGGTGTACATCCAGGATCGCACGGTGCCGCTTTCACGCAGCGTGTGTGCATGGTCATGCACTTTGATGAACGTTTCCTGGAACATATCGGAGGCCATGTCCTCGTCTCCGTGCAGAAAGTTGAGAATGAAGCGGTAGATCTCGAGGTGCCTGCGCTGGTACAATTCTGCGAATGCATGCGTATCGCCGTCCACGAAGCGCTCGAGGAGGGCGCCGTCGGGAAGGCTGGCCAGGTCCACCGTATGTCGCGCTGTGTTTCCGTCTTCTGTCGCGCTGCGCGCTGAAGTCTCACGCAGGACAGGCTGATTCACAGGCAGTACCACATCTCTCAATAGGATTCACGCGTTTTGTATATGACGGGGAAGAGCGGACCGGGGGTCCGCCCTTCCCGTTGAACTGGATTACCGGGAGAGCACGATGCGACGGGATGCAGAGACCGGTGCGCCTGCCTGCGTGCTGCCACTGACGAGCACATGGTAGACGCCGGATTCCGCGGGGACACCGGAAGCGGTGATCCCGTTCCACTGAATCGTCTGCGCGTCGCCACGGAACTCCGCGACGATGCGGCCGACCATGTCGACGATACGCACGCGACCCGACTGCAGTGGACTGCTGAGCGTCAGGGTCACCGGTCCCGTGGAGGGATTCGGTGCGGCGGTCACGTCGAAGCGTGCGGGCGCCTGCGGCGCATCGCCGATGCCCGTGACGCTGCTGCCGCTCAGCAGGTTGATGCGGGAATTGAGGTGTTCGTGCGATCCGTTCATGGTGAGCACATCGGTGCGGGGATTCGTGGCTACATCCTTGGTACGGAGTTTCACCCCGAGGGTTTCACCCGGCTGCAGAAGAATCGGATATGCCGGTTCGTTTTCAAGGACATAGCGTTCCGAGGAGGATATCGCAAGCCCCGAAATGGTGACCGGGACGGTGAGATTGTTTTCGAGCTGCAGCGTCTGGAGGCTGCTGATCTCGCCGCTGCCCAGGTCGACGACCGGGATTCGACCGTCCTTCGGGAACATGACGATGTTGCCCGCGTTCGGGGAGGGCTGTATCGGGATGCCGACCAGTGTCAGGTAGAATTCGACGGGAAGACTGCTGCCTGTATCTTCGAAGCGAAGCAGAGCCATGTCTTCGACACCGACGGTGCTGCTTTGCGCGGTGGGCGCATAGCGCACGGTCACCACCTCCTTGCCGCTGTTCGGCACGGACGGATTGTACGGGGCAATGGTGATGGGCAGCTGTGTCAGCAGGGTGTATATCCCCTGGTTGTTCCCTTCTTCCCAGGTCGCACTGCTCAGCGTGATGGCCTGGTTGGAAATGTTCAGCAGTTCGACGCTCACATCCGCCGTGCCGCCGATCGGCGCAGAGATCGTGTTGACATACCAGCCGACAATGCCGCAGCTGTCGATCCACGGTTTGATGCCGGTCGCGGCGCGTCCCGTCAGGTCGACCGTGGCAGTCTGCTGACGCGGAGTGGATGCCGGATTGTCAAAGGTGAAGGTCAGCACCTCGTTTTCCACCTGATTCAGTACCGTGGGCCGGAAGCACACCGTGATGCCCTCGGTTTTCCCGGCGCCGACCGTGAAACCGCTGCTGTTCGGCAGGCTGAAGTCCGTGGAGAAACCGCTCAGCGCAATATTGGAAATGCTGATATCCGCCTGGGTGGTGTTTTCGAGCATGACGTCGAGACAGACCTGCATCGAGGTGTCCACCATGCCGAAATCGAGGGCATTCATGACCAGCAGGCCGTCGTAGTCCGTCCACGGCCGTGTGAAACCGGCGAGGAACAGATGCTCGGTCTGCTGCGGACTCTCGAGAACGAGCATGCCGTCCCCGAAGCCGCCATGGCTGTTGTCGAAGGTCACCTGCACGGTCTCCGTTCCGGCGCTGTCGATGGTCACCGAACGGCTGCTGATCGTGAAGCTGCTGTCGCTGAACATCGAGAGCTGCACGGTCAGTTCGGCGCCGCTGATGTTCGTGATGGTCAGGTCCTTGCTGACCGATGCGCCGGGTGCCGCTTCGAAGGGGAAGAACATGTCCTGCCCGTCATACTGCAGTGTGAAATCCTGTCCGCCGCCGTGGGGATGTCCGACGATGACGTTGACGAAGGCGGAATCGCTCTCCGTTCCGTCCGACACGGTGACCATGGTGGAATACATGCCCTGTGCGGCACCGGAGAACGTGATCGGCAGACTGGCGAAATCCTGCGCGGGAACGCTCAGCGGCGTGCCGCCGCCGTAGCTGAACTGGCTGTCCCCGGTGAGTGTCACGGTCAGGGAAAGCGAGCCGGAGGTGAGGTTCTGCAGATGGAGGTCCGCCGTAACTGGCTGGTTTTCAGGTACCCGGTAGTCGCTTACCTGCGGCATGATCATGAAATTCCCCGGACCCGGGTGCACGCGCACGGTCAGCTGCAGCGAATCGGTGGTGCTGCCGTCCGTGACGGTGAGCAGTGTCTGATACGTGCCCGTTGCCGTGGAGAGAAAGCTGATCTGTGCGATGTCCGACTGATCGACCGTGATCTGCGTGCTCGTGCTGTCAAGACTGAATTCCGGTGCGCCTGTGAGCTGCAGGGAAAGCGTCACGGGCGATGCCGCGCGGTTCTGCAGGAAGACGGGAATGGGAGTCGGCACGCCGGTCATCGCTTCGAATTCGTCCTCGAACGGTACGATCCATGTATGCGGAAGCTGGGCTGCCAGGACATGAATCATCACCGAGTCGGTATAGCTGCCGTCCGAAACGCGCAGCACTGCCTGGAAATGTCCCTCGCTGGCGCTCAGGAAATCCACGGCGAGCGTCTGCGCACCATTCGACGGGACGCTCAGGTTCTGCGGTCCTGTATATGAAAATGTGTTGTCGCCGGAAAGAGAGACAGACAGTGACAGCGCGCCGCCGGTGATGTTCTGTACCATCACGGGAATCTGCATCGGGGCGTTGATATCCGTCATAAGGTCATGGAAAGGAGGCAGGAGTACGAAGGGACCGGGTGGGGGCAGCACGTTCACGGTCAGCGTGAGGGAATCGGTGACCGTACCGTCGGTGACTGTCAGCAGTGTCGAATGTGCCCCCTGTGCGGTGCCGACGAAATGCACGAGCGCGACGTCCATCATGTTGGGAGTAACCTGGATCACCTGGCTGAGCGAATCGAGAGCGAAGCCCGGGTCGCCGCTCAGCGCGACATTCAGTGTGACAGCGGAGGAGGTGCTGTTCTCGAGGAAAATGGGAATGTCCACCGGCCGTCCGGCTTCCACCTCCATTTCCGTTACTACCGGGAATATGTAATGATACTGTGTCCCTGTTTGTCCCGTCAGGGGCGGGGCGGTCCAGAACAAGAGGAAAGCCGCGAGGAAAGAAAGGGAATGACGTGTCAGCATGACATCACCTTGGAGAATGAGTGGGATCGAATCTGGGAATGGCCATCGTCCAGTTGGGGATAAGACAGCCTGTCCCAAAAAAAATCACGCCCGCGGGCGTGATTTTTTCGATGTTTACATCGATGATGTCAGATGAGCAGCTGAAAGCCGAAAAACAGCTGTATGTCGTGCTCTGTCATGTCCACGTCGCGATCGGGAGAGGCCGGAACTTCATACTCGCCGCTGCGCCATGCGTGCATGTATCGAAGCGCGGCATCGAAAACGACGTGCCGGGAAAGGAAATACCCGATGCCCGCACCGGCGTTGACACCGAAACCGCGTGCGGTCGTCGAGACGGGCAGGTCCGTCGTCATCAGGCTGTAGGCCTCGCTTTCTCCAAGGTAATGTGAGTACCCGAAGGAGATCTCAGGGGCGAGGAACCAGCGCGGTGTCATCATCTGATACCAGCGGAGGAGCGGACCGATGAACATCCTGCGCGCATAGCTTTCGACGCGTTCCCCATTGGGATTGGGATCAGGCCGCGATTCAGAGCTGCCCTGCTCCCAGTTCAGCTCAACACCGAGAAGGAAATTCCGTGTCACGAAATACCCATTCCTAGTCGCAAGGCGTATGGTCTCCGTTTCCACATCGCTTCCGCTGCCGCCGGCGGGAAACGCGATATCCGTCGAATGACCGCCGTTACTGTAAAAACCGCCGATGCTGTAGGCCATGCGATAAAAGCGCATCGTTCCCTGCGCCTGGGACAGCGCCGGCAAGGTGAGCAACAGAACTGCCAGGCATGCTGCGAGTCTCATGCGTCCTCCTCGTTGTGATCCTTTCCAGGGTGTGCAATACTGTTGAGAGAGAAATCAACCGTCAAGGTACTGACGGTGCGTCTCAACCGCAACCACATTCCGCCCCGGAAATTACTTCTTCTTCTTGATGCTGCAGCCGATGGCCTTCGTGCTGCTGACCTCCGGACGGCTGCCGGCGAGCAGAGCGTCTACCGCATCGGCGACGTATTTCTCATCCGCCGCGTCCGCGTCACCGTAATTGTTGTCGATCGCGCCGATGTACCGCACGATCAGATCACCCTGCTCCTTCTCGAGCACGTACACATGCGGGGTGCGGGTGGCGCCGTACTGCGGATAGATTTTCTGTCCGTCATCGAAGAGGTACGGAAAGGGGAATTCCTTTTCCTCCGCGCGCTCGATCATTTTGTCGAAACTGTCTTCCGGCTGCACGTCGGGGTCATTGGGATTGACGGCGATGACGGGATAGCCGAGGGGACGATACATGTTGTCGAGATCGATGATTCTGTCCTCGTACGCCACGGAATAGGGACAGTGATTGCAGGTGAAGATGACGATGAAGCCTTTGGCATCACCGTAATCCGCCATGGATACCATCGAACCGTCGACGTTTTTCAGCGTGAAGTCGGTCGCCTTGTCGCCGACCTCGTACCCTCCGGCAGCGGGGGCCGCGGTGACGGTCATGGACAGTGCGAAGAACAGGAGAGCGGAAATGTATGCGTTCATGGGAGTTTCTCCACGAATGATGTGACAAGTGTCTGCAGGTCTTTGCGTGTGAATGATTGCTCGCGAAATTCGCGGATTCCGGGACCGAGAAAAAGTGTCGCCGGTATGGCGCCGCTCCACGAGGAATCGACGCGGTCGATCCACCCGTTCGCATCGGGATCGTCAAGAACGACCACGTCGGCCTGGATGCCCTGTTTTTCGAGAAAGGGGAGAAGCCGCGATACGAGCTGTTTTCTGAAATCCAGGTTCACGAGGAGGACGCGGACGCGTCCGTCGAAGTCGTCGCGAACGAGTTCTTCGAAATACGGCAGCTCTTTCACGCAGGGGGCGCACCATGTGGCCCAGAAATTAATCACGAGCAGGTCGCCGTCGGGAGCGCGCAGCAGGGGGGCCAGCGTCTCGAAGCCCTCGTACACGGATACGGTCTTGCCTCCCTCGGTGCGAAGGTCCGTGGCCGGTCCTGTCTGTGCGAAGTTCGCGATGGGGAGAAAAAGCAGCGTCAGAAAAAGGGGTACAGATCGGAGCTGCATGCAGGTCCCTTTCATGAAAATGAAGTTCACTGCATACAACAGCGGGGGAGGGGCGAATGTTCCGCTCCGGGGATGTCAGGGGACGAAGAGGCGTCGGGTATACCGTCCCTCGGGAATGTGAAGCATCAGGGTGTATTCGCCGCGTGGGACTTTCGAGCAGTCCACGATGAAATCATGCCTGCCCGCGTCGAGCCGCGTCGCGGCCATGACGCGCAGCAGGGTCAGCCCTTTGTGATCGATGACCGACAGCGCGGTGACACCGCCTTCGGTCAGTTCGACGCTCGCCCGGAACACTTTGTCTTC
>CAJXSA010000258.1 GCA_913060595.1 uncultured Ignavibacteria bacterium | reverse complement strand
CCTGGAAAAGCCGTGAAATGTCGAAGGTGCTCGCGCCGAAATAAATCAGCAGTCCCAGCGCAGTATAAGAAACCGCGCGTCCCGCGGTGTACCAGAGTCCGTTGACGAACACGGCATGCCGCCGTTCCAGGTCACGTCCGATATACCCGATGGCGGTAATATTGGTCGCGAGGGGACAGGGACTGATGGCCGTCATCAGTCCCAGGAGAAAGGCCGAGAACAGCGGCACATCGGTGGCGTCGAGCAGCTGCTGCAGGATTTCCATGTCACTTCAGCTGACGGTCTATCGCTGCGATGAGCTTTTTCTGCAGTTTCGACGGATTGCCCAGGGCGTACTGGAAGGCCTGTGTGGTGAGGTCTTTCTTCTTCTCCCCGCGGCAGACCATCAGCGCCGAGCCCGCGACCTCGTATCGCGCGGCCAGCTTCTCGTTTTTCTCTTTCTCGATGTCGACGCTGCGGAAGCGGACGCGCGTGTCGTCGCCGTATTTGTCCCTGACCACACCGCGCGCGATGCGCTCGATGCTCAGGCAGGTCTTGCAGCGGCGGGCGCCGTGAAAATAGTACACCGTGACCGTCGCGTCCGCATCCTGCACACGCTCCGGTGCGCGGGGCGCATCCGCGGCGGTGACGGAATGCGGGACGAAGAGTGCGATGGCAAAAACGGCGATGAGCAGCACGTTGAATCTCATATGTCCTCCTGTCTCAGCCAGTGATCATGGTGGTGAGTTCGTCATGCGAAGGCACGCGGCCCTTGACGACGACCTTGCCGTCGACGACCAGCGCGGGGGTGATCATCACGCCGTAGGACATGATGTCCATGATATCGTCGACTTTCGACACCGTCGCGTCGAGCTTGTTCTCTTCAACCACCTTGCGGGCGGCGGCTTCGAGCGTGTTGCACTTGGGACAGCCCGTCCCGAGGATTTTGATATCCATATCTCTTCTGTTCCTGTAAAAAATCCGGGTGATGCGACGCTCACAGCTGCATGAAATCCCGCAGCAGCGCGCGCGCCTCTTCCCAGTGTTCACGGTTGATGCAGTACTTAATCTTCGGCGGATTGATCTCCCCCTGTATCAGTCCCACCTCCTTGAGTTCCTTCAGATGCTGTGACAGCGTCGACCGTGCGATCGGCAATTCCTCGGCGAGGTCCCCGCTGTAGCAGCAGCTCTGCTTCGAAAGCAGTTCGAGAATATACACGCGCACCGGATGCGAAATCGCTTTCGCGTAACGCGCGGTTTTCTGATGGGTTCCGGTGATGATGTCTTTCTTCATATCGTACTTCGTAAAAATACGAAATGGATTTCAGGCACGCAAGCGGGAAACCGATGTCAACAGAACTGCATCCCATGGGAACGGGATGCGCATGGAAATCTTGCGTATCTTCCGGAGTGCACATAATTGCACGAAAACTTCCCGCAGCACCTATTGAAAGGATCTATTCATGGATCTTGACGTTCTCTTTCTCTCCCGCTTTCAGTTCGCCCTCACCATCATGTTTCATTACCTGTTCCCGCCGTTGTCTATCGGACTCGGCGTGATCATGGTGATCACCGAGGGCATGTTTCTCAAGACGAAGAACCGTCAGTACGAAGTCATGGCCCGATTCTGGACCAAGATTTTCGCCGTGGTGTTCGCCATGGGCGTGGCCACGGGCATCGTGATGGAATTTGAGTTCGGCACGAACTGGGCGACGTACTCGCGCTACGTCGGCGACGTGTTCGGCTCGCCGCTGGCGGCGGAAGGCGTGTTCGCCTTCTTCCTCGAATCCGGTTTCCTCGCCGTGCTGGTCTTCGGCTGGGACCGCGTCGGACCGAAGATGCATTTCTTCTCCACCGTCATGGTCGCGCTCGGATCGATGTTCTCCGCCGTGTGGATTGTCGTCGCCAATTCCTGGCAGCAGACGCCGGCCGGATTTCACATCGTCGGCGACGGCATGATGGCCCGCGCGGAAATCACGGATTTCTGGGCCATGGTGTTCAATCCCTCCTCGGTCGACCGCCTGACGCACACACTGATCGGCGCTTTCATCCTCGGCGGGTTCTTCGTGATGAGCATCACGGCGTGGTACATCCTGCACCGCCGCCATGTGGAAGTCTCGAAACAGAGTTTCTCCATCGCGCTCGTGGTCGCCACGATCGCGTCGCTCGCCGCGCTGTTTACCGGCCATCACCAGGCGAACACCGTCTCGGAGACGCAGCCGGCCAAGCTCGCGGCTTTCGAAGGGCACTTCGAAACCGGTCCCGCAGACCTCTGGCTGTTCGGCATTCCGGACGCAGAGGCGCAGAAAGTGCACATGGGCATCGCCATACCCGGCGGACTCAGTTTCCTCGTGCACGGAGATTTCAACGCGCCTGTGACGGGCCTCGACGCCTTCCCCGAAGACGAACGCCCCCCGCTGCAGATTCCCTTCCAGGCCTATCATATCATGATCGCGCTGGGAATGTACTTCATTGGCATCACCCTGCTCGCGGCGTTCTTCCGCTGGCGGGGCACGCTGTTCGACAAGCGCTGGCTGCTCTGGGTGTTCGTGTTTTCCATCATCGGGCCCTACATCGCCAACCAGGCCGGGTGGATCGCCGCCGAGGTCGGCCGGCAGCCGTGGATCGTCTACGGCCTGCTGCGCACCAGCGACGCACTTTCGAAAGCCGTTTCCGCCGAGGAGGTGCTGACATCCATCATCCTCTTTACAATTATCTACCTCTTCCTCTTCGCCATCTGGCTGTATATCATGAATGAAAAGATCAAGCACGGTCCCGAAGACGACGTCGCTCCCGCGACCGCGACGGGCGGACTGCTCGACACCGTCGGAGAGCGTGCCGGCGCGGGCGGTGCGTCGCTGACCAATCCCCACGAAGACGGAAAGGAGGGTTAGGCGCATGGATCTCAATATTTTCTGGTTCATCCTCATGGGCGTGCTTCTCACCGGCTACGCCATACTCGACGGCTTCGACCTGGGTGTGGGCATCATGCATCTCTTCGTGAAAAAGGACGAAGAGCGGCGCCTGCTCATGAATTCCATCGGTCCCCTCTGGGACGGCAACGAGGTCTGGCTGGTCACTTTCGGCGGCGCGCTTTTCGCCGCCTTCCCGCATGCGTATGCCACCGCCTTCTCCGGCTTTTACCTGCCCTTCATGTTCCTGCTCTTCGCGCTGATCTTCCGCGCGGTGTCCATGGAATTCCGCAGCAAGCAGGAAATGAAATGGTGGCGGCGGTCGTGGGACGTTTCCTTCACCGTGGCCAGCACCCTTGCGACCTTCCTGTTCGGCGTGGCGGTGGGCAACATGATGAAGGGGCTGCCCATCGGGGCGGACATGGAGTACCAGGGCGGACTGCTCAACCTGCTCGGTCCCTTCCCCCTGCTGATCGGCGTCTTCGCCGTCGCGACTTTCGCCATGCACGGCTCGATTTATCTTTACCTGAAAACCGAGGGCGATCTGCAGAAGCGCATTCACCGCTGGATGTGGACAACCTTCGGCATTTTCCTCGTGCTGTACATTTTCACCACCATGGCGACGCTGGTCAGCCTGCCCAGCGCGGTGACCAACTTCCGCGAGGTGCCCTGGGCATGGGTCGTGGTGGTGCTCAACGTGCTGGCCATCGCCAACATCCCGCGCGCCATCTACCTCGGCAAGCCCGGGTACGCCTTCATCTCCTCGGCCGCCACCATCGCGGCACTGACCTTCCTGTTCGGCTTCTCCCTTTTCCCGAACATGATCGTCTCCAGTCTCGATCCGGCCTACAGCCTGACCATTTACAACGCGGCCTCCTCGCAGAAAACACTCGGCATCATGCGCTGGATCGCCGTCCTTGGGATGCCTTTCGTTCTCAGCTATACGATCGCGATTTACTGGATTTTCCGCGGGAAGACGCAACTCGGGAAGTTCAGTTACTAGGTTGTTCGCCTACGGCGAACGTATTTGGCCGCCGTTGGCGTCCGTATTTGTTCGCCTGCGCGAACGTATTTGGGGTTCGCTTCGCGAACCCCGTTTTTTTTTAGCAAATACGTCCGAGCGAAGCGAGGACAAATACATCCCGCGAAGCGGGAGAAATACGTCCGAGCGAAGCGAGGACAAATACGTCCCGCGAAGCGGGAGAAATACGTTCGCCGCTCATACCTCCGCAGTCAGCATACACAGGCTTCCCATAAAGAATGCGCCGAAGCGCGCAGACGGAAAAATGCGCGCACCGGGATTATTTCACGCTTTCACATTGTTCTACCCGTATGAACAATGCAGAAACACAGAGAAAAGCCCTGATCACCCTGCAGGGCGTCACGCGGCGCTACCGGCAGAACGGCGGCACGCAGACGGTGCTGGAAGACTGTACGATGGACTTTGCTGAAGGACACTGCCACGTGCTGCTCGGACGCAGCGGTTCAGGTAAGAGCACGCTGCTGAACCTGCTGGGCGGCATCGACGCGCCGGATGCGGGAACGATCAGCGTCGGCGGACGCGAGATCACCGCGATGGACGAAGAGCAGCTGACGCTGTACCGCCGCCGCGACATCGGCACGGTATTCCAGTTCTTCTACCTGCTGCCCACCCTGTCCGTCCTCGAAAACATCACGCTGCCCATGGAACTCGACGGCCGTCGTCCGGCGGAGCTGCGGCAGCGCGCCATGGACCTGCTCGCGCGCGTGGGTCTCGCGGACAAGGCGGACACCATGCCGGAAACGCTTTCCGGCGGCGAACAGCAGCGCGTGGCCATCGTCCGCGCCCTGGCGCACGATCCCCTGCTGGTGCTCGCGGACGAACCGACGGGCAACCTCGACCGCAATACCGGCGAGAAGGTTCTTTCCCTGCTGCTCGAACTCACCCGCGAAACGGGCAAGACGCTGGTCATGGCGACGCACAGCCATGAAACGCTGCCCTTCGCCGACCGCATTTACGAAGTGCGCGACCGGGGTCTGCAGCCCATCGATCTCGAGGACGTCCTGCGACAGGAACGCGACCTGCAGGAGCGTGCGCGCAGCATGCGGCGGGAGATGGCGGCACGATGAGCGTGGCGCTGCTGCGTACCGGACTGCGCTATCACCGGCGTCACCCGCTGCAGGCGGCGCTGCTGGTGCTGGGCGTCGCCGTGGGCGTGGCCGTGGTCATCGGCATCGATATCGCAAACGTCAGCGCCGACCGCAGCTTCCGCGAGTCCACCGCGAGCCTCACCGGGAAAGCCACACATCAGATCGTCGGCACCTCCACGGGCGTTCCCGACAGCGTGTTCCTGCAGCTGCGCACCGAACACGGCTTCCGTCCCTCCGCCCCCGTGCTGGAAGGCATCGTGCAGGCGGGCGACAGCGGCCGCTCCCTGCGCCTGCTCGGTGTGGATCCCTTTTCCGAGCGCCCCTTCCGCAGCTATGTCGGCGAAGGACTGGACCTCCCCGTGCTGCAGCGCCTGCTTACGCTTCCCAATGCCATTCTTCTCTCCGAAGAACTCGCCGCGGAACTGCGCGTCGCGGTCGGGGACACGCTGCGCCTTTCCCGTGCGGCGCGTCAGTATGCCGCGCCTGTGGCCGGCCTGCTCGCACCCTCCGATGACCTCAGCCGCCGTTCCCTGCGCGGCATGATCATCACCGATATCGCCAGCGCACAGAACATGCTGGCCATGCAGGGACGGCTCTCACAGATCGATCTCATCATCAATGAGACGAACCGCTCCGACACGGCCGCACTGCGCAACTGGCTGCCACCCGGACTGCAGTTGCAGCCAGCAGAAAAACGCTCTTCGGCCATCGCATCCATGACAGACGCCTTTTCCCTCAATCTCACCGCGCTCAGCCTG
>CAJXSA010000257.1 GCA_913060595.1 uncultured Ignavibacteria bacterium | reverse complement strand
CCGTTTGAACTGACGCAGGATGTGCTGCTCCGTACCATTCGCACGGCACAGGAATCGCTGGACATCGTCCGCTTTGAATTCCCCTTCACCGACGCGTCGCCGTCGATCATGTTCGAGGCCACGGTGCTGCCTGTCATCGATGCGCGGGTCATGCTTTTCCTGCGGGACATATCCGAGAGGAAGCGCGGACTGGAAGAGATGACACAGCGCGATCAGCTGCTGCGCGGCGTCACGCTCGCAAGCCGGCAGATTATCACGGCCGCGGACTTCCGTGAAGGGATCCACGGCTCCCTTCATACGCTCGGCGAGGCCAGCGGCGTGGATCGCGTCTACATCTTCCAGAATCACCCCGACCCCGAGGGCGACGGAACCTGCATGAGCCAGCGCTTCGAGTGGGCGCGCGGATCGGTGAGCACACAGATCGACAATCCCGATCTGCAGAACCTGCAGTATGATCCGCTGTTCGCCCGCTGGTTCGACATTCTGTCGAAGGGAAGGAACGTACGCGGTCCCGTCAGAGATTTCCCCGCCACGGAGCGCGACGTCCTGCAGGCACAGGATATTCGCTCGCTGCTCTGCGTGCCGATTTTCGCGCAGGATCATTTCTGGGGTTTCATCGGCTTCGACGATTGCCGTACCGAACGCACGTGGACAGAGCACGAGGAATCAATCCTGCTCGTCATGGCCGGCATTCTCGGAGGCGTGTTCGCACGCGAGGAAACGCGCCTCGCCCTCGAGGAAAGCGAGCTGCGTTTCCGCTCCCTCGTGCAGAATCTCAGTGATGTGATCACCGTGCTCGACGGGAGCGGACGTATCATCTACGAGACGGTCGCGGCGGAACGCATGAGCGGGTACAGCGCGCGGCAGCGCATCGGAAAGAAAATTTTCGACTTCCTCCACCCGGACGATGTCGACCGGGTGAAAGCGCTTTCGAAACGCGTGCTCTCCCATCCAGAGCACGAAGGGAAAATCGAGTTCCGGCACATGCACGTGAACGGAAAATGGCTGGAGCTCGAAGCCATTGCAAAAAACTACTCGCATGTGCCCTCCATTCAGGGCATCGTGGTGACGACACGGGACATCTCCGAGCGCAAGCGCATTGGCGCCCAGATCGCACGCCTGGCGCATGTGATCGAATCCATCAACGAGTTCATCGTCATCACAGACTTGCATGGCATTATCCGGTATGTCAACCAGGCCGTGCTGCGGCGATTCGGCTACGACGAACCGGAACTGCTCGGAAAGCAGGCCGACGTGTTTCTCTCGGACAACAATCCTTCGAACCTCGGAAGGCAGCTGTACGAGGAAACCCGGCATGGCGGGTGGAAGGGCGACCTGATCAATGTCACGCGGGACGGAACCGAGTTCTGGGTGTACCTGATGACATCCATGCTGGTCGACGACGGTGAGGAAGTGGGCATGATTTCGATATCGCACGATATCGAAGACCGCAAGGTGGCCGAACAGCAGCTCCTGCTTTTCAGCGAACAGCTCAAGCAGATCCACCGCCTCAACACGACGCAGTACCCCGGTTTCGCGGAGCTGTTCGAGGATTATCTGCGCACCGGCATTGAGATGTTCGGCATGCAGAGCGGACTCATCACGCGACTCAAAGGGACACAGTACGCAATTCATGCCGCACGGTCCACGCACGCGAAACTGGAAGCAGGTCAGACATATCCGCTCTCCTGTTCGGTATGCGCGACGGTCACCGACACCCGGAGTACACTCGGCGTGCACGACACGCGACTGCAGCCCGACGTCGCCGACAGCCTGCTCTGCGGCTCGCTGCATGTCCGCTCCTATCTCGGAACACCCATTCACGTGCGGGGCGAGGGGTACGGCACACTGTGCTTTTCATCTGAGTCCCCGCGCGCGGAACGCTTTCGACCCAGTGACAGCGAAGCCATCGAATTGCTCGCACGCAGCATCGGGCATTATCTCGACCAGGAGCTGTTGGAAGAGGAACGCGAACGCAGCGCACAGGAACTCCTCAGGGCGAAAGAGGATGCCGAAGCTGCGGACCGCGCCAAGAGCGAGTTCCTCGCATCGATGAGCCATGAAATCCGCACGCCGATGAACGGTGTGATCGGCATGACGGGACTGCTGCTCGAAACCGCGCTTTCCGAGGATCAGCATGAATACGTGGATACGATTCGCAGCAGCGGCGAAAGTCTGCTGACGATCATCAACGATATTCTCGATTTCTCGAAAATCGAATCCGGACGCCTCACGATAGAGGCGCATCCGTTTGAACTGCGGCCCTGCATCGAAGATGTGTTCGACCTCCTCCTGCCGAACATGGAAGGGAAGAATCTCGAAATCCTGTACCTGCTCACACCGGATGTCCCGTCCCGGGTGATCGGCGACGTGACGCGTGTGCGGCAGGTGCTCGTCAATCTCGTCGGCAACGCCATAAAGTTTACCGACGAGGGCGAAGTGTACGTGGAGGTGTCCCTGCAGACGATGGAGGAAAACGCCTGCACGCTGCGCTTCGAGGTGCGCGACACGGGCATCGGCATACCGGAATCGAAACGCGAACTGCTGTTCCGGTCCTTCTCACAGATCGATTCCTCTACCACGAGGAAATACGGGGGAACGGGACTTGGCCTTGCCATCTCGTCGAGCTTGGTGGACATGATGGGCGGCAGCATATGGGTCGAAAGCGAAGCGGGCAGGGGATCTTCCTTCTATTTCACCCTGCGCGTCGACCTGCCCGAAGAGGAGGAGAGCGCTCCGCCGCAGCCGGGCGCGCTGCTCGGCAAGCGCATTCTCATCGTGGACGACAATCAGACGAACCGGCGCATTCTCAATCTGCAGTGCGTGGGGTGGGGAATGGAATGCCTCGTGCTTCCTTCCGGCCGGGAAGCGCTTCGTGTCCTGCACTCCGGGGCACCGTTCGATCTTGCCATCATCGACATGCTCATGCCGGCAATGGACGGCCAGGAACTCGCCCAGCATATCCGCAGCCTGAAGCACGCGGCCGGTATGCCGCTGGTTCTTCTCAGTTCCCTCAGTCGCCATGAAGATCATCTTGCCTCGGCGGGACTGTTTCAGTCCGTGCTGACCAAACCGGTCAAGCAGGCACAGCTGCAGAAAGTGCTCATCGCCACCCTGCAGCGCAGTCGGATCCGTCAGACGCAATCCGCCGAAGGGGCTCGGCTGGATACCCGTCTCGCGGAACGCTTCCCCCTGCGTATCCTCATCGCCGAGGACAATGTGGTCAATCAGAAACTCGTCGTGCGCCTGTTCGAACAGATGGGATACCGCCCCGATGTGACAGCCAACGGTGTGGAAGTGCTCGACGCCCTGCGCCGCCAGTCCTATGACATGGTCTTCATGGATATACAGATGCCGGAAATGGACGGCCTCGAGGCGACGCGGCGCATACGGGAGGAATTCCCTCCCGAGCGTCAGCCCGTCATCGTCGCCGTGACGGCGAATGCGCTGGACGGAGACCGGGATGTCTGTCTCAAGGCCGGCATGCAGGATTACATGAGCAAGCCCATACGCGTGGACATGGTGCAGAAAGCGATTGAGCGATGGGCGGGTGAGACCCCGCAGCGCGGGAACAGTCCCGTCTCGGACACAGCCGATGCGCTGCCCGCAACGGACACGCAGCCCGATTCGGACAGGGCGTCCGGCACGCACGCCTCTCCCGCGAGCGACACGTCAACGGATGCCGATGCTTCGGAGATGCTCGATCCTGACACCGTGGAGATGCTGCGCGCCATGGCGTCGTCAAATCAGTCGGGTATGCTCGAGGAGCTGATCGACATTCTCGAATCGCAGAGCGCGGACCTGATCAACGAGATCACCGAGGCGCTGTCACGGAATGATGCGAAGACGGTGCAGCGCGCGGCTCACACGCTCAAGGGTTCGGCGCTGAACCTGGGGGCGAAAATGCTCGCGGACGCGTACTTCGCCGTCGAGATCGCCGCGGATGAGGAACGCCTTGATGACATTCCCGGCTCGCTGGCGGAGGCACGCTCGGTGTTCGAGCGGACGCTGCCGGTTCTGCGGGCAACTTACCGTCGCACTACCTCTCAGTGACCGCAGCCGCGCTCCTCGTGATGCACCAGCATCCCGAGACGGGCGTCAGCGATGACATCCTCAACGAGATCGTGATCCGTGAGAACGGCCTGTATCTGCGCCTGCCGGAAATCCTCGCGCAGACGCATTCCCATGCCGCCCGACACGACGATCTCGCAGCCTTTCAGCGCTTCGAGTATTCCGGCGTGACTGTGCTGATGCCCACCGTGATGACCGCCATCGCTTGCGTGCTGGTGACCGTGTTCGTGCCCGCGGCCGTGCTGCGTGAATGTGTTGCTGATGTAGCGCTGCTCCTCGCCCCCGTCCTGTTGCGTGAAAATGACGAATCCGCGAGTGCGGCCGAGATGCCGGGCGACATGTGTTCCGTCGTCCGATGCGATTGCGATGTTCATGTGCTTTTTCCTTTTCGTTTTTCCGTGAGCGCCTCGTGATGCGCTGATCCCTCCCGCAGCATGGCTTTGCCGCAGGACGGACAGCGCTTTTCCCGGCAGGGAACACCGCGCTCGTGTTCGATACGTGTATCACAGGAGGGACAAATGCATTTTCCGCCCTGTCCCATGGTATGCTGTTTCTGCATGACACTGCCTCCTTGCACCAAAATTTCCTTTCCGTGAATCAGCGCCTCCGCGACAGTGCGGCGTGCGGAGGCGAGAATGCGCCCGAAGGTTTGTCGACTCACCTGCATCTGCGTCGCGGCATCGGCGTGATATAGTCCCTCCGCGTCTGCAAGGCGCAGCGCCTCCATTTCATCAAGCGTGAGGACGAGCTGTATGAGCTCCCCCGACGGTATTCCGGCCGGTTTGAAACGCCGCACCTCGGGTTCGAAGCCGATGGCGCGGCAGTGATGCGGTCTTCCTCGGCGCTTCTTCATGCCACAATAATAGGCATATGCTCATAAATATTCAAGTCGGTGACCTGCGACGTCGGCGCATCTTGTGATGGAAATCCGATTATGATACATTGTTCAGAACTCATACGGAGGATACATGGCGAAGATCGCGGTCATCGAGGATGAGGCAATTGTTCGGGAGACCATCATCGAGCGATTGACGGAGGCGGGATATGAGGTCGCCTCTGCGGAGAACGGTTTGCTCGGCATCGACGTGATACGGGAGCAGCTGCCGGACCTGGTGCTGTGCGACATCATGATGCCGAACCTGGGGGGATTCGGGGTACTGGAGTACGTGCGGAAGGATCCGCAGACGGCGGTCATACCGTTCATCTTTCTTTCGGCATTGTCGGACAAAAGCGACCTGCGCAAGGGAATGCTCTCCGGTGCCGACGATTACCTGACCAAGCCCTTCACGAAAGAGGAACTGCTCAACGCGGTCGCGGTGCGCCTCCGCAAGAAGGAGTCGTTCGACAGCAGCCTGCAGAGCACGATGGAGCAGATTCGCGACTCCCTCAGCCTTTCACTGCCGCATGAGTTTCTCACTCCGCTCAATTCCATTCTCGGCCTTTCGGCACTCCTGCGGGATCACAGGGAGGATTTCGGCGGGGAAGAGGTGGAAGAAATGCTGGGCAGCATTCACGCTGCGGGGCAGCGTCTGCTGCGCCTGGTACAGAATTACCTGCGCTTCGCAGAACTCGAAAGCCTCCGCCATGACACCGATCGACGTGATGACCTGCTCCGCGAGCACTTTGCCTTTCCCGATCGTGTGACGCAGGAAACGGTCACACAGATCGCGCGGCAGGCGGGACGGCAGAAGGATGTCATCGTCCGCGTGGAAGCCGCCCCTTTGCAGATCGGGGGGCGCAATTTCGAAA
>CAJXSA010000256.1 GCA_913060595.1 uncultured Ignavibacteria bacterium | reverse complement strand
CCCAGTTTCCGTCCTCCTCCAGCCGGGTCATGGCGTATTCGATGCCGCTGACCGCGAGTTCGCGCGCCTGGATTTCGGAGCTGTTCAGGAAGGATCCGATTTCCTCGACAGGATTCTCGCCGAAGACGTTGAAGGTGGTCAGCACCGTCGTTGCGACCAGGCCCAGCAGTATGGTTGTCAGCATTTTATCCACAGGAACACCTCTGTAAGGTTATTGGACCATGCGAGTCGACACGAGCGGACGGTGCGCCGACGCGGCGCTGCCGTCGCGGACCGCGTCCCTGTGCGAGATGACGCGTCCCATCCGTGTCTGTGTACCAAGGTAGCGCCGCAACCTTACACAGGTCTGAATCGGGAATTACAGTTTCCTGAATCGCTGATGGAGAGGAGGTTGGCCTTCCTGCCTCGCGCACATTGTCGAAACAGCGTGCGGAGACGGGGATCAGTCCATGGAAACATGCCCAAATCAGGCAGAAAATCGGGATTTTTAGAAAAAAACGTCCGGGGGGTTGACAATGCGCTCCGCATGTCGTACGTTCGTCATACCCTCCCTCCCCCCATGGGTGTTACGGTGTTATGCCGTAGCGCCCATTTTTTTTGCGCAGGGTGTGCGGACGTGTGTGAAGCGGGCTCCGGGCTTGCAGAGCGGAGTTGTCATTGCCATATGAAATCAGTAATATGGGCGCGAATGTGTTCATTTAGAGGAAACTATGAGTGAAGCGCGCGAAGGGAAGGGGGTTGATGCCGGTATGGTTGAGGGAGCGAAAGAAGCGTTGCTGCGGTCCATCGAGGAGATAGGGGCTGAGCGCCACGAATTCGCCAGCCAGGCGCAGTGGCTGAAGCGCATCAACAGCTTTTTCAATGTTTCCATTGTACTGCTCGGCGTGGCCGCACCCGCTGTGGTCACCTATCTCACGCAGCAGCCGACACCCGATCCTTCACTCACGCTGAAGACCATCATCATCGTCGCTGTCGCAGGCGCCTTCGCCACACTGCGCGGTTTCCTCAAGTGGGGAGAGAAATACGGCTTCGCCGTGATGACGTCCATGAAACTGCGTGAGCTCGAGGCGAACGCGCGCCTCGAAATGGAGGAAATTCTCCACACCGCCAACGACGTCATGATTTACGGAAAGCTGTCCGCGCTGAACCGGGAAATCCAGGAAAAGTGGACGGAGATCATCCGGCGTCACCTCGTCAGCGGCGGCAGCGGGGGAGAAGGGGAGTAGCAGCTCAGAAGCGTTCGGTGTCGAGGGGACGGGAATCGCAGTACAGCAATAATCATTCCTCTGTCAGCCGCGTGTACAGCACCTCGCAGGCGTTGTCTTCGCAGCGTGTGATCATCAGGCGTCCCCCGGTGATGGCGGCGCGGATGCGGTGCATGGTCACGACTTCTCCGCCGATGACAATGGCGGCGCGTTCATTGATGCGTGCCGCGGTGAAGCTTTCGAGCGTCGAGACGTAGCGGCGGTCGAGCGTGACGTTCAGCATGGTATGATTGCGACCGTCCTTCTTCTTCTCGGGTTCCCCCGCGATGACGAGGGGAACGAAGTCCGCACTGTCGAGCGCGACGTACACCGGCGCGTCCATCATACCGTCCCCCGTGTAGCGTCCGTCATACGGCAGGATCAGCGCCCCGGGATGATCGCCCATCACGGTTTCGGCCCGGGCATGTTCCCCGAGCACGGCATACAACCCGTTGGGCACGCGGGCAGTGTCCCCGGCGGCGCTCTCGTCGCGCGACCCGCTGCAGGCGGGAAGCAGGAGAAGGAAAAGGAGGCTGCATAAGTACGTGCGGACTTTCTGTGCCAGGGGCATGGCCGTCTCCGGTGAGTGCGGGAGAAACATGATGTGAGAATATACGATGCGTGCTGGAAACGTCCTTCGCGCCGGTGCGGCGAATCAATGGGCTTTGCTCTTCTCGTTTTCGAGTTTCTCCAGCAGCACGCGGGACGCTTCAGGATCATCACCGGCTTCCACGGCGAGATGCATGGCGCGCTGCGCCTGGCGTGTGGCCTCTTTCCGCTGACCTGTCTTGTGCAGCAAGTGGGCGTACGTGTCAATGAACTGCCAGCGCGGTTCTTTTACGCTCACCGATTTCATCGTCCGCACTGCCCATGCCAGGCAGGCGGGATCGTCGCATTCCCTGTACATGAGGTAGGCCGCGTTATTCAGTGTGCCTGCGTCGAATCCTCCGTGCGTATCGTCGATATCTTCCTGGAGGAATGCCACGAGGGATTTCCAGCGCTTTGTTTCTTCGTAGAAGCGCAGACGGAAGAGACGCGGGGATCCCATAATTGATTCCGGGCGGGTGTCGGATTCCTGTCGCAGCCAGGTGAGAGTGGAGTCGAGATATGCCTCGTCATTCCGCAGTATCGCTTCATTCACCTGCTGGTGCACGAGCATGCCCAGCTTGCTCTCGACCTCACTCTGGCCATAGCGGACCTCGAGCGCGGCACGGTTGTCGACGATGAAGCGCCGCACTTCCTCTCCGCCGCGATACCAGTACAGAATCGTCCAGCTCAACTCGTCGAGCCAGTCCTCCTGCGCATCGAGCCAGGCGTTGAGCACGCTGTCGGCGGGAGGATCGCCGCGGGCGAAGGCATGGGTGAGAAATGCGGGAAAGGACACATGCGCGTCCGCCGCATCGCCGGGTCGGAGCTGACGCGTCGGGTCGAGACTGTTTTCGAGCATGCGCACAAAGCCGGAGGCGTCCCGCCATCCCGTTTCCCGGAACAGCAGTCGTCCTTCGCCGTCGAACACCAGGTGTGTCGGAAAAACATTTACACGGTAGCGCAGGCGAAGCGGATAGGTGTCCTTCTCGTCCATGGAGATTTTCACCGGCACGAAACGCTCATGCACGAAGCGCGCGACATCGCCATCGGCGAGTGCTTCCCTGTCCATGCGTTTGCACGGACCGCACCACATCGTGACCGCATCGACGTACACGAGTTTGTTCTGCGCACGTGCGGCGGCCATGGCTTCTGCGAGATCCCCCTCAAAGAACTGCACCCGCTCCGGTCCCCGTTTGTGCGCACAGGCACAGAGCAGAATGCAAAGCACTGTCGGCAGGATGTGATGTCTCATGACGAATCCCGGCTATGTGTGATCGCTCGCCCTCACCACATGATACGGCCGCATGTCCCGGTCAATCGTGCATTGGCAGGGAAAGCAATACGTGAGAAATAACACGGGAAGCTAGTTGATGGGGGAGGGAGATGCAAGCGGGATGGCATAACCCCGTATTGCGAAGAAACATGCGCCGCAACGCAACAGCGGCTCGACCGCGCCCATCATGTCCTGCCGAGGACGTTCTGTTCTAAGAGGATGGAGTGCGCCAGTTTTATGTAGAACGGGTGGCTGGAGGGTTGAAAGGAGATATGTGTATCCGTAAATTCTGACAGCAACATACTGTGAGAGCAAGTATCCGGAGGACGAGGAATGAGGAGATTGCTACTTATTTTATCGAGCATCGGCTTTCTGTTCACAACTGTGTCGCATGAATCCTGTTCGCAGGAAAGCACTCCCGATAGTTCTTACACAACGTACTATCCATCCGGAGCGAAGCTTCGCAAGACCCCCTACCAGAACGGCAAACGGGAAGGCGCTGAAATCTGGTGGTACGAGAGTGGGGCAAAGCAGGGGCAGCGATACTACAAGGACGGTAGGGAGGACGGTCTCGAAGTTAGATGGTATGAGAGCGGACAAAAGAGAGGTGAGAAGCACTGGCAGGACGGTAAGTTAGAAGGTATTGTCGTTTGGTGGTATGAGAGTGGGGCGAAATCGGCTGAGATTCCATACCGTGACGGCAAGGAAAACGGCAACGAGGTCGCCTGGTTTGAAAATGGAATCAGGGAGTTTGAGAATCACTGGGAGGATGGCAAAAAGGAAGGTCTCTCGGTCCTCTGGCACGAGAACGGGAGGAGGAGATGTGAGATGCCCCACAAGAACGGCAAAAGGGATGGCGTGGCGAAGTACTGGGATAGAGACGGCAATTTTCGATCAGAGACTCGCTGGAAGAATGACGAACCAGTCAACTAGAGGGCCAACTCGTCTTTAAGGGATATACAACGCGTCGCTCGTCCATTCCCGGGCAGTCTACCAGGAAGCGATCCGCCGCAGTGCATCGTCGATCATCCTCATGCACAACCATCCATCCGGCATACGCCAGGCGTAACGGGGATCACAGGATAACATGCCGGCTGGTTGAGGCATGGAAGGCCGTCGACATCCCGGTGCTTGACCATGTGCCCATCACCGGGATGTCGTACGTCAGTTTCGCGGAGAACGGTTGATTGGAATTTTGAGTGTGTCAAGGGCAACATTTAAGAGGCAGATCATACATACCGAGAGCGCAATTTCCATGTGGTGGGCCTGCGAAAACCTAAACACCCAGGAGAGTAGATGGCACTGGATCGTCTTAGAAACGGACAATATTATCGGCGAGTGTCTTGCGTTTCGTGGCAGGCACTTGTATTTTCCTTGCATGCCTGAATGTGACTGAGGAGTAGCTATGGGGATTTCCGTTATTGAGGTTCGTGTTCTCGTAACCCTTTTTAATTATTGAGACCATTTTGGAACCAATCCAACTCAACTGGATCGCCAATTTCATCTGGGGCATCGCGGACGACGTCCTGCGAGACCTCTACGTGCGTGGGAAATACCGCGATGTCATCCTGCCTATGACAGTCCTGCGGCGGCTAGACGCGGTGCTGGAGGACTCGAAGCAGGCCGTCCTCGACATGAAGGCCTCGCTCGACAAGGCGGGTGTCGTGCACCAGGACCAAGCGCTCCGGCAGGCTGCAGGACAGGCCTTCTACAACACCTCGAAGTTCACGATGAGAGATCTTCGGGCACGAGCGAACAAGCAGCAGCTGAAGGCGGACTTTGAAGCCTACCTCGACGGATTCTCTCCCAACGTGCAGGACATCCTCGACAACTTCGAGTTCAGGAATCAGATCCCGAGGCTCTCAAAGGCTGATGCACTTGGGACGCTCATCGAGAAGCTCACTTCGCCCGAAATCAATCTGAGCCCTGATCCTGTCACGAACGGTGACGGATCTGTGAAGCATCCTGGTCTGGACAATCACGGCATGGGAACGATCTTCGAAGAACTCGTCCGACGATTCAACGAAGAGAACAACGAAGAGGCTGGCGAGCACTGGACTCCACGGGACGCCGTAAAGCTCATGGCGAAGCTGATCTTTCTGCCAATCGCAGACGAAATCGAATCCGGCACATACCTGCTGTATGATGGCGCCTGCGGCACCGGTGGCATGCTGACTGTCGCGGAGGAAACGCTCAAGGAACTGGCGGAGAAGCACGGAAAGGATGTCGTCACGCATCTTTACGGCCAGGAGATCAACGCCGAGACGTACGCAATCTCGAAAGCTGACCTGTTGATCAAGGGCGAAGGTGGTGCAGCGGACAACATCGTGGGTGGGCCCGAGCATTCCACGCTCTCGAACGACGCATTCCCCTCACGTGAGTTCGACTTCATGCTCAGCAATCCACCTTATGGCAAAAGCTGGAAGAGCGACCTCGAGCGCATGGGCGGAAAGAAGGACATGAAGGACCCTCGCTTCATCATCGAGCACGCCGGGGAACCGGAGTATTCGCTGATCACCCGTTCGAGCGACGGCCAGATGCTCTTCTTGGCGAACATGCTCTCGAAGATGAAGAGCAGTACGGAACTCGGTAGCAGAGTGGCTGAGGTGCACAACGGATCGTCCCTCTTCACCGGTGACGCGGGGCAGGGTGAGAGCAATATTCGCCGTTGGATCATCGAAAACGATTGGCTCGAAGCCATCGTAGCGCTTCCACTCAACATGTTCTACAACACAGGTATCGCGACCTACATCTGGGTGCTGAGTAACCGGAAGCC
>CAJXSA010000255.1 GCA_913060595.1 uncultured Ignavibacteria bacterium | reverse complement strand
CTCATCGAAATCTGCGTGACAATCAATGCATGCAATCTCGATTTCTCCGAAGCCCCGGTCACGGAAGATGTCCTGCCCCCGCTCCGCGAGCTTCTCCTGCGCCTGCCCGTCCGCGTTTTCGCCGTCGGACGCACCGGTGTCCCTGTCCGAACCGCATGCGGAAAGAACGATGAGTGTCGCCGCGAGCATGCATACCGTTTTCATGTTTCCTCCGTTCGACGTTCGCCTATTTCGGTTCCCACAACTCCCCTTCGCAGGGGATGCTGTCTTCCGTGACATGTTCGTCAAGCCTGGAACACATCACCCCGGTCGGTTCGAAGTGCCTGCAGGTGGAGCACAGCGTGCCGTCCATCACTTTCGCCGTTTCCTCGCGGTATATGCGGTACTGGATCTGCATCGGGTGCAGGACGACGGCGTAGAACATGATGAGCGTCAGCAGCCACCATGTGCTGTAGTCCAGCCAGGACACGTATTCGCTCACGACATACGCGGCCACGATGACGGCGGCCGCGCGGAAAATCGCCCAGCTGACGATGCTTCCAACGGTGTTCGTGTATTGTCTTTCGTTCTTTTCTTCGCTCATGCTCTCACCGTCCGCCTGCCGCAGGGGCTTGCGCGTCGTGGGAATATCTGATATGTTGATTTTTCTGTAAGTCGATGTAAAATGACGCTTGCACGGCGGAAATCCAACTGATGCGACTGTTCAAAAAAAACGCGCCCGCCTGGCCGCCCGCATGGACATACGACGCGGGGGCCTACATCTGGCGCTTCGTCTTCTCCGGCGGAGGCCACATCCTCGGTGAAGCCCGTGACCCGGTCAGGAAGACGACCACGTTCTTCTGCCTCGGCGAGCACGACGGTGCGGTTTTATGGGAGGGCATGCGCAGTGACGAGGACTGGTGGGTAGGCTTCGAGGCCATAGAAAACACGCGCTTTTATCTCCACGGTTTCCGCAAACCGGACATGCCGCAGCATCTCGGGATACGTGCGCACGACCTCGCGACCGGTGAGGCCCTGTGGCGGAACGACGAGCTCGCCTTCGTGCTCGCACGGGGAGACGATGTCATCGGTGCACGCGAGCGTTTCAGCGGCATGGAGTTCGTCCGCCTTTCCGCGGAAGATGGCAGCGTCACAGAGGAAATGGGACAGGACCTCGAGACGATCAACGCACTGCGCGGAATTCTCAATGAGGAGGAGGATTTCCGTGGGTATCGCTACCCCGAACCCTTCTCGCAGGAGCATCCCGCGTTCGATTCCGCTGCGGCACATGTGCAGTCGCTCGTCGATCCGGCGCAGGTGATCGGAAACCTCGACGTGCTGGTCGAAGGCTCCCTGCTTCTCGCCGCATGGCATGAAGCGAAAGAGCACAGCGAACAGCGTCCCCTGCTTCGGCAGCGTTTCGCCGCACTCTCCTTTCCGCGCGCAGCCACGCTGTACGAAACCGTCCTGCTCGAGGAGGCCGATGCGCCGGGCATGGACAGCTATTTCCTCAAGGACACGCAGCTGCTCTACATACAGAACCGCCAGGTACTCACGGCACATGATTTGAACGGAGTGACATGATGACAGTGGTGAATGATTCCCTCGGTATCGAGACCAGGGGCGACAACGACATGATCGACCTCACCGACCGCCTGTCGCTGCTGCTTCAGAAACAGAAAATGACGCGCGGGAGCATGCTGGTTTTTGTTCCTGGTTCCACCGCCGCGCTGACCACCATCGAATATGAGCCGGGACTGAAAAAAGATTTCACGCTGCTGATGGAACGCATCGTCCCGCGCAACGCCCGGTATTACCATGAGGAAACGTGGAATGACGGCAACGGGCACTCCCACGTCCGCGCGTCCATGCTCGGCCCCAGCCTCACCGTGCCGTTCGATGAAAGGAAGCTGCTCCTCGGCACCTGGCAGCAGATCGTGCTCATTGATTTCGACAACCGGCCGCGATCCCGCTCGCTGGTCGTTCAATTCACCGGAGAATAGTGCGCATGTCCGCTAGACGCATCATCGAACACGGGAAAGAAGTCATACGCATCGAGGCAGAGGCGCTCGCCGCGCTGCAGGATGCCATCAGCGAAGATTTCGCGCATGCCGTCGAGATGCTTTTCGCCAGTCCGGGCCGCGTCGTGGTGACAGGCATCGGGAAAAGCGGCCTGATCGCGCGGAAAATTGTCGCAACGATGAACAGCACCGGCACCCCTGCGATCTATCTGCACCCCGCGGACGCCATTCATGGAGATCTCGGCATGGTACGCAGCGAGGACGTGGTGCTGCTGATTTCCAAGAGCGGAAACACCGAGGAACTCAAGCAGATCGTCCCGATTTTCCAGCGCATCGGCGTCAACATCATTTCCATTCTCGGCAACATGACCCCCTCGACGCTGAGCGACGTGTCGGATATCGTGCTCGACGCCAGCGTGGCCGAGGAAGCCTGCCCGCATAACCTCGCGCCCACTGCTTCCACCACCGCCGCGCTCGCACTCGGGGACGCCCTGGCCGTGGCCCTGCTGCACAAACGGGAATTCACCGCCGAGGATTTCGCACTGTTTCACCCTGGCGGCAGCCTGGGCAAACGGCTCCTCCTCCGCATCGATCAGCTCATGACGTCCGGGGAACGCATGCCCCTTGTGCACCAGGCCGTGGCGCTGAAGGATGCCATACTGGAAATCACTTCCAAGCGCCTCGGAGCCACCTGCGTTGTCGATGATGCGGGCCGCCTGGTCGGCATTATCACGGACGGCGACCTGCGCCGCCTGCTCGAGCGCGACACCGACATGACGACGCTCCTCGCCGTCGACGTCATGAACGAGCGTCCGAAAACCATTTTCCCCCAGACACTCGCCTCCTCCGCCCTGGAACTGATGGAGCGGCATAAAATCACACAGCTGATCGTGACTGACGAACAGCGCGTGCCCCGTGGCATCGTCCATATGCACGACCTCGTTCAGCTCGGTCTCGGATAGGACACTGCATCATGCGCGAACCCTTTCTCGACCGTCTCCGCAGCGGCGTCGTGCTCTTCGACGGCGGCATGGGCACGGAGCTCTATCGCCGCGGCGTGTTCATCAACAAATGCTACGATGAGCTGAATCTCAGCAATCCCGCCCTCGTCGAACAGGTCCATCGCGACTACATGCTGGCCGGGGCCGACGTGCTGGAAACCAACACCTTCGGTGCGAACCCCGAGAAGCTCCGCGCCCACGGACTGCTCGATCGCATGGAGGAAATCAATCGGCGGGGTGCGGAAATCGCCCGCAGCGTGGCCGGTGATGACGTGTATGTCGCAGGATCCATCGGACCGCTGGGCGTGCAGATGGAACCGCTCGGTCCCCTCGCCCGTGAAGAAGCCCGCGACCTTTTCGCGCAGCAGATCCGCGCACTGTGCGCGGGAGGCGTCGACTGTTTCGTGCTCGAGACCTTCATTTACCCTGACGAGCTCGAACAGGCCATACGCGCCGTGCGTGAAGTCTGCGACAAACCTGTGATCGCGCATATCACCATCAACGACGACGGGACCTCGCTCACCGGCGCACGCCCTGAAGTGCTGGTGCGAGAACTGTCGGACATGAAACCCGACGCGCTGGGCGTCAACTGCACGGTCGGTCCCAGCGTCATGCTCACCTGGCTCGAGAGCGCCCGCGGACTGACCGAAATCCCCATATCCGTGATGCCCAACGCGGGCAAACCAAAAAACGTGGACGGTCGGAATATCTACCTGACCTCGCCAGAATATCTCGGCACCTACGCCAAGCGGTATGTGCAGTACGGCGCCAATCTGATCGGGGGCTGCTGCGGTACGGCGCCGGAACATATCCGGGCCATGCGCAATGCCATCACCGCCTATGCGTTCAAGGACCACGTGGAAATCAAGCGGGAATCGGAATTCGAGGTGCCCGCTGACATCCGCGTCACACCGAGAGAGGAGAAATCACGGCTGGCGCACCGGCTTGCCGACGGCCATTTCATCAGCATGGTCGAACTGGTCGCACCCCGCGGTATCGCCGCGACCGGTGAAATCGACAAGGCGAAGCGGCTGTTTTACTACGGTGTGGATGTCATCAACATCCCTGACGGTCCGCGTGCGAGCGCACGCATGTCGGCCATGGCCATGGCGGCAACCATACAGCGTGAGGTCGGGATCGAAACCGTCCTGCACTACGCCTGCCGCGACCGCAACGTCATCGGCATACAGTCCGATCTCCTCGGTGCCTGGGCCCTCGGCATTCGCAACATCCTCGCCGTCACCGGCGATCCTCCCAAACTCGGCAATTACCCCGACGCCACCGCAGTCTTCGACGTCGACGCCATCGGACTGGTGAACATCATCAATCGGCTCAATCACGGACTTGACATCGCGGGGAATCCCATCGGTCCGCCCGCCGGCATGCATATCGGCGTTGCCGCCAACCCGGGCGCGCTGAACATGGAACAGGAACTCCGCCGACTCGACTGGAAGATCGAAGCCGGCGCCGAGTACATCATCACACAGCCCGTCTTCGACCTCGACGTGTTCTACGCCTTCAAAAAGCGCATCGAACATATCGGAATTCCCCTCATCGCGGGTCTCTGGCCGCTTGCATCCCTGCGCAACGCGGAATTCATGAATAACGAGGTTCCGGGCTGTGACGTCCCGGAACACATCATGCAGCGCCTGCGCGCATTCGCGGATCAGAAAGAAGCGGGACGCGCCGAGGGCATCGCGATCGCACACGAAACCCTCGAACAGATCCTCGATCAGATCGCCGGCGTGCAGATTTCCGCTCCCTTCGGACGCATCGAAACCGTCATGGAAATTCTCGACGGAATCCAGCTGCGCTGATCGCAGCCGTATCGCGCAGCACCCACCGCGGCATTTTCCGCCACGCCGTCCATTTTATCTGAAGCATCGCTTCAAGGGCACTTTACAATGCCCTTATTTTTCATTACTTTTGCGGCATGCCACCATATGCCTCACCACGAAATCGACGGCAGCCAAAAATCGTTCGCGTCCTGAAAAGCAGGACGTCGAGCATACTCGTCGCTGCCGTTCTCGTGATCGTGCTGTATTTCCTGTTCAGCACAAAAGGCTTCATGAGTCGCATCAATCTCGAGAGCGACCTGGCGGACAAAAAGACCCGTGTGCTCGAACTCGAGCGTGATATACAGCGGCTGTCGCGCGAACGCGACATGCTTCGTGAAGACAAGGCGACCATCGAGCACGTGGCACGTGAAACACACGGCATGATCAAGAAGGGTGAGATCGTGTACCGCATCCTCCCCGCGGAGAAAGAACACAGCAAATGATCACCATCGGCATCGACATCGGCGGCAGCAGCATCAAGGCTGCGCTGACGGAAGTGGGCGCCTCTGTGCTCGCACGCTGCCGGCGTCCGACCATGGCCGACGGTGCACGCGACGACACCATCGCACAGATTCACGAGTGCGTTGCAGAGCTTATGGACAAGGCCGCTGATGGAAAACACGCGGTGCATGGCATCGGCATCGGCGTTCCCGGCGCAATCGACATCGCGCGCGGCGTGGTCTACCACCCGCCCAATCTGCCCGCATGGACTGAAGTGCCCCTCCGCGACATCGTCGCAGACCGCTGGCAGCGCGAAGTGCGGGTGGACAATGACGCAAACTGTGCTGCTCTTGGCGAAGCGCATTTCGGAGCCGGCAGACGCTACGACAATTTCATAGGACTGACGCTGGGCACCGGCGTGGGTTCTGGCCTGATATTCGAGAACCGCATTTATCACGGGGAGCGCGGCTTCGCCGGAGAATTCGGACACATCTCCATCGACCTCGAGGGCACACAGTGCAACTGCGGCAACCGCGGCTGCATCGAAGCCTATGTCGGCATACACTACATGATGAAGGAAGCGATCCCCATGCTGCGCGCCGCCGGCACGTCCCCCCTGCACGGCCGCGCGAT
>CAJXSA010000254.1 GCA_913060595.1 uncultured Ignavibacteria bacterium | reverse complement strand
GTCGTCATTCTCGGTATCGACACCGACCAGCGCCGCATCTCGCTCGGACACAAGCAGGTGCAGGACAATCCCTGGGATAATTTCGAAACCCTCTTCGCCGTGAGCACCGACACCGAAGGCAAGATCGTGCGCCTGATCGAAAAGGGCGTCATCGTCGAGCTTCCGGCCGGCGTCGACGGCTTCGTGCCCAGCTCGCAGCTGGCCACCAAGCAGGTCAAGAACATCCCTGAGAACTTCAAGGAAGGCGACGGCCTCCCGCTCCGCGTCATCGAGTTCGACAAGGACAACAAGAAAATCGTGCTGTCCGTCGTCGAGTACTTCAAGGACAAGGACACCGAGGCCCTCGAGGCATACCTCGCCTCGCACGGACTGCTCAACGCCGCCGACGCGGAGAGCACCGACGTGAAGCCCGAAGATCTCAACTTCGACGATCTGTAAACCGCATTCCCGGTTTGCACATGCCGTCCATCCGCTGCGCGGGTGGACGGTTTTTTTGTGCCCGATCTGCCGGTACGGGACACCGTTAACCGGGAGTGACTCGCTTTTCGTATATTTCCCGGAAACCCGCGAGGAGACGCTATGGACAAAAGACCGCTGCACATCTGCAGTGACTTTCTCATCAAACTCTACGACGTCGACGGCATGGGCTTTGTCAGCAATATCACTTACGTGCGCTGGCTCGAGGACCTTCGCACACTGTTCCTCGAGAAATACTACCCGATCGCCACGCTGCTCGAGAAGGGAATCTCCCCCGTGATGGCGCAGACCGTGATAGATTACCTCCGTCCGCTGACCATGCAGGACCGCGCCACCGGAGAGGCCTGGATCACGGAAGTCGGAAGGACGAAGTGGACCATGGAGTTCGAAATCCGGCAGGGGGACACCGTGCACTGCCGTGCGCGGCAAAAAGGGTATTCCATCGACCTCGGAAGCAAGCGTCCCGCTCCCATGCCCGCCGAGATCGCTGACGCCTACCGGGCGGAGACCGATGGGGAGGCCGGCAGGGGGCATGCCCCGCAGGACGAGGGGCACTGATGTCATCGACGATGTTCGCAATCATCGGATGGACCGTGACGGTGCTGTTCGCGGCGCTCGCCGTGTTTCAGCTGCTGCTCGCCCTCGGGCTGCCGCTCGGCCGCTTCGCCTGGGGCGGCTTCCATGAGCGGCCGCCGCGCGCTTTCCGTCTCGCCAGCATGCTCTCAGTCGGTGTTTTCGTTTTCGGCATCCTCGCTGTTCTCGAACGGGCCGGACTGCATGACACTCTGCTCGATGCCCGCGTCGCGGAGATCACCTGCTGGATTCTCACCGCGATTTTTGCCCTGAGCACCCTCGGCAACCTGAATTCAAGAAGTCCTGCGGAAAAACGTGTCATGACGCCGGTCGCTGTCGTGCTCACCATCAGCTGTCTCCTCCTCGCCCTCGGCGCACCCTGACGGCACGTGGGCCGCGGCCCTCAGATGCGTGCAGCAAAATAATACCCGGGTAATATTGCAATTGTAATATTACCCGGGTATATTTGTATGCAACATTTGTTATACAGGAGAATATGATGTACACACAGATTGCAGAACGCTGCATGGCATTTGAAGGAAGCCGCTGTATCGCGCGGGGGAAAATGCGCGAAGTCGCCGTCGCGGTGAAGGCCCATATCGACAGCAGCCCCGACGCATCGATACTGCTGTTCGATGAGGACACTGCGCACATCGTGGAAGTGGATTTTCGTGGCGATGCCAGCGATGTGCTTGCACGGATCGACGGGATGCTCGCGTCCGCAGCAGCAGCGAGGGATGGTGCAGAAAAAGGGGAGAAGGAGAGACGGGGTCCCGGACGCCCGAAGCTTGGCGTGGTATCCAGGGAAGTCACCCTGCTGCCGCGGCACTGGGAATGGCTGTCCACGCAGCCGGGCGGGGCATCGGTCACACTGCGGAAGCTCGTCGAGGCGGCCCGCAAGGCGAACAGCGGGAAAGACCGCATACGCAGCGCGCAGGAAATCACCTACCGCTTCATGAATGCTGTGGGCGGGGATTTCCCCGGATACGAGGAAGCACTTCGCGCGCTGTACGCGCCGGATGCCGCGCGTTTCGCATCGCTGGTCGCGGAGTGGCCGGAGGATGTGCGCGAGCATGTCCTTCGCTTCGCGCGAAGCGCATTCGCGGAAGAGGAGTAATCGATACGCACATGAAGCGGCCGGGTTTCTCCCGGCCGTTTCACTCCCCGGACTGCGCTCGCGGGTGGATTCCCCGGCTGATGCGCCGTACATTTCGGAAACACCGCAAGGAGGTATCATGAAGCAGCTCGTCGTATTCACCGCCGCCGTCATCCTCTCGTGCGCGTCGCACGCCGTCGCGCAGTTTCCCATGGGCTCGGATGATTACAAACAGATCACCGTGTCCGGGGAAGCAGTCGTCAACGTTGTTCCCGACCGCATTATTGTCACCATGGGCATCGAGACCTGGGATCGCGACATTGAGAACGCCCGTGAGAGCAACAACGATATCCTGCGCGACGCTATCGACGCCATGCGCCGCGAGGGAGTTGATGAGAACGACATACAGACCGACCACCTGTCCATAGAGCCGCGCTACAGGGATGGCTACCGCAAGGAAAATTTCATCGGGTATTTCGTGCGCAATACCATCGCGGTCACGCTGCGCAAGGCGGAACGCGTCGAAGCTGTCGTCGCGCGGGTGCTCGAGGCCGGGGTCAATTACATTCACGGGATAGACTTCCAGACCTCCGAATACAAGCAGCACCGCGAGAAGGCCAGGGAACTGGCACTGCTCGCCGCCAGGGAGAAGGCCGGGAAGATGAGCGCCGTGCTCGGTGCGAGGCTGGGCAATCCGCTGCGCATCGACGAAGCCTACAGCGGATCCCCGGTCACGTACTGGAACAGCTGGGGACACGGACGCGCCTCCGGCATGTCGCAGAACGTGATGCAGAATATCGCGGGTGGGGAAGCCGGGATACAGGAGAGCATCGCCCTGGGGAAAATCGCCATTCGCGCGCGGGTCAATGTCACTTTCGTGTTCAGCCAGGAATAGCGGTGGCGCGAATCGTGAATAGATTTCCGGCAATCGGTGCATAGGAAGCGGGGAACGGTGGACGGGATTCGCGCGTCCGCTGCGGACAGGATGGGGCGCCTCTGCTGCCTTTCAATTTCCACGATATTTTCCTTTTTTATGGGCTTATGAAGCGCGTTGCAATGCATACCCTGGGCTGCAAGCTCAATTATACCGAGACGGCGACGCTGCGTGCGCAGTTCACCGGCGCGGGCTATGAGGTGGTGGAGTTCCGTGACCGCAGCGACATCGTGCTGATCAACACCTGCTCCGTGACCTCGAAGGCCGATGCCGAGGCCCGCAAGCTCGTGCGGCAGTCCCTGCGCCGTTCGCCGGGTGCGTACGTGATCGTCGTCGGCTGCTACGCGCAGCTGCGGCCCGAGGAAATCGCCTCCATCGATGGCGTGGATCTCGTCCTCGGTGCCAGGGAAAAATTCCATCTCATGGAATACCTCGATCCCTCACTCAAGAAAACCGGTCCGCGCATCGCTGTCGACGACATCGACGACATCACCGAGTTCGGTCCGGCTGCTGCGGCGGACGCGGACGAGCGCACCCGCGCATTTCTCAAGGTGCAGGACGGCTGCGACTACAGCTGTTCCTACTGCACCATACCGATGGCGCGCGGCGGAAGCAGGAGCGAGAGCATCGCGCGCACCGTCGAACATGCCCGCGACATTCTCGACCAGGGTTTCCGGGAAATCGTGCTCAGCGGTGTGAACGTGGGGGATTACGGATCCGGAACCGAGCATTCGCTCTACGACCTGCTGCTGGCGCTGCTCGAACTCGAGGGAGACTTCCGCGTGCGCATCAGCAGCATCGAGCCGAACCTGCTGACCGACGACATCATCCGTCTCACCGCGGAGTCGGAACGCATGTGCAACCATTTTCACATACCCCTGCAGTCCGGCAGCGATGCCGTGCTGCGCCTGATGCGCCGCCGCTATAACACAGGCCGTTTTCGTGAACGCATCGATGCGCTTCTCGCGGCCGTGCCCGACTGCGGCATCGGCATCGACGTCATCGTCGGCGCGCCGGGAGAGAGCGACGCGCGTTTCGAGGAAGCGTATCGTTTCCTGACCGACATCCCTTTCGAATACCTGCATGTGTTTACCTACTCCGAACGTCCGGGCACCGACGCCCTCGACATCGAAGAGCAGGTCCCGCCCGAGCAGCGCACGAAACGCAACCGCATGCTGCGCTCACTTTCGCAGAAGAAGCGACGCGCGTTCTATCAGTCCCAGCTGGGCAGAACGCTCAACGTGCTCTTCGAGAAACCTGACGACCACGGTATGATTGGCGGCTTCACCGACAATTACGTGCGTGTTGAAATCCCGCATCAGCCCGGCATCGACAACAGCATTCTTCCCGTCCGCCTTGACCGCATTGAAAAGGGGGTGGTGCACGGGACGCTGATGGCCAGACCTGCGGCCGATGCGCCGTACATTCCTCTGCCGGTGCTCGCCACGTTGCCGTCCGCTTCGTCCTGACGAAAATCCCGGCAGCACCCCTGCATCGAACAGTGCTTTTTCTCCGGTCCTCATTCCCGCCGGGGAGCCGCGATTTTCCTGCCGTTCGGCCTCATTGATGTTGGGAAAATTCCCCTAACTTCCTTATTTTTCTTAGCTAGTACGATTGTAGACAATCAGTACACAAGAACACTATGTTTGAAGCACTGTCTGACAGACTCGAAGATGCCCTCCGCCGCGTCAAGGGCCAGCACCGCATATCCGAAGACAACGTCTCCGATACGCTGCGGGAGGTCCGTCGCGCCCTGCTGGAAGCGGACGTCAACTTCCAGGTCACCAAGGATTTTATCGAAGGTGTCAGGGAGAAGGCGCTCGGGGCCGACGTTCTCAAGAGCCTGACTCCCGGACAGCAGATCGTCAAGATCCTGCACGACGAACTCGTCGGACTCATGGGCGCCGAACGCGTCGACCTCAATTTCGCGCGCACGGGACCGACCATCATCATGGTCGCGGGCCTGCAGGGCTCGGGAAAGACGACGTTCAGCGCGAAACTGGCAAAGCATCTGAAAGGCGCCGGCCGCCAGCCCCTGCTGGTCGCAGGCGACGTGTATCGACCGGCCGCCATCGGACAGCTCAAGCAGCTCGCCGGACAGATCGACATCCCCGTGTATTCCGGCGATGAGAAAAACCCGGTCACGATTGCGGAGGAGTCGCTCGAGTACGCGCGCAAGAATCTCTGCAACGTCATCATCATCGATACGGCGGGACGCCTGAGCATCGATGAGCAGATGATGCAGGAGGTGGCCGATATCAAGCAGCGCGTCAATCCCACCGAAATCCTCTTCGTCGTGGATTCGATGACGGGACAGGACGCGGTGAACACGGCCAAGGCGTTTCACGATCGCCTCGACTATCACGGCGTGGTGCTCACCAAGCTCGACGGTGACACGCGCGGCGGCGCGGCGCTGTCCATCCGCCGTGTGGTGGACAAGCCGATCAAATTCGCCTCCGTCGGCGAAAAGCTCGAAGCGCTCGAAGCCTTTCATCCCGATCGCATGGCCTCGCGCATCCTGGGCATGGGCGACATCGTCACCCTCGCCGAGAAGGCGCAGGAGCAGTTCGATGAGGACGAAGCGGCGAAGCTCGAGCAGAAAATGCGGAAGAACCAGTTCACGCTGGAAGACTTCTATTCGCAGCTGCAGGCGATCAAGAAAATGGGCCCGCTCTCCTCGGTCATGGAAATGATTCCCGGGCTGGGCAAGGCTCTGCGTGGTGTGGAAATCGACGACAATTCTTTCGTCAAGATCGAAGCGATGATTCAGTCGATGACACCGGAGGAACGGCAGAAGCCCGCGATCATCAACGGCAGCCGCCGCAAGCGCATCGCCGGCGGCAGCGGCA
>CAJXSA010000253.1 GCA_913060595.1 uncultured Ignavibacteria bacterium | reverse complement strand
CCGGCCTCTCGCAGCGCCTGCTCGAAGGGGAGCCCGCGATGCAGTCCGACCGACAGCACGCCGCTCATGCTGTCGCCGCTTCCGACGGGATTGACCGTCACGACCTGCGGAGGAACGATGCGGGTCACCGCTTTCCCCTCATGGCTGACGCATACCGGGGCCGCTCCATCGGTGACGATGACCGTGGCGCCATATCGTTGCGCCAGCTGTCGCGCGCCATCGGCAGCCTCTTCAGGAGCAAGCATTCTTCCGAGGGTATTTCCCAGTTCCTCACGGTTGATCTTCACCACGCACTGCGCGACATCGAGCGCACGCAGCAGCGGAAGACGCTGTGCATCGATGATGACGCGTGCTTGGTGCACACGCGCCTGCTGCGCACATCGCAGGTAGAAATCGTCTGCGAGTCCGGGCGGCAGCGACCCTGCGAGCAGAACAGTCTCCGCCTCGCCGATACAGTTCATCGCGGCATCATGAAATGCCGAGGCTTCCGCGACGGAAAGCGGCAGCGCCTCCTGCACCAGTTCTGTCGCGCGGCCGTCCTCCTCCAGTATGGTAATACAGCTCCGAGTCGGCTGCACGGTATCGATCAGCTGAAGACGGAACCCGGTGTCGGCCAGCTGCTCCTCGACGAGACGGCGCATCACCTCACCGGCTGGCGCGCAGAGCGTCACCCTGGCGCCGATCGCCACCGCCGCGCGTGCTGCGTTGACTCCCTTCCCCGATGCATGCCGGAACACCACGGAAGAACGCTGCACTGCACCGGTCTGCAGACGGGGAACAGTATACATGCGCTTGTCGTCGAGTGAAGGTGCAATGATAGTGATCATGCGTCGCGCTGCCCCTGTTTCATCGAATAAAGAAGTCCCGAACCGCAGCATGTGCTTCCGGGAGGGGTATAGTATGGAAGAAATGCGAAGAAGGAAAGTGAAACGTGCGAGCGTGGCGTTCACACGCCGGAGATATGTTCCGTGACGGTGGATACGCCTGTTTCCCGCTTCTGCAGGCCTTCGCGCATCTGCCGCCGCTGATGCAGCGTGAGATGCCAGAAGAAGAGCGATGCGAAAAACACGCGACCGAGGTATGCAGAGAGCGACGGTTTCCGTTCGATTGTGCGCAGCAGGCGCCACCAGCGTCTGAGTACCGCGATACGGCCGTAGAACGTTCGCGTGACACGCCGGCAGGCGTCGAGGATCTCCTCGCGATGCAGCACAGCGTGCGAATGAATGAAGTGCCGTCCCTCATGATGGGCGAGCACATGATCGCGTATTCTTCCCTGGCTGAGCAGCTGCTGGTAAAGAGGCGTCCCGAACGGCGGCGCAGCGATATAGGAGAAGATCACCGCCGGCCCCACCTCCTCGATTGCTCTGGGAAGCGCTTCGTAGTACGACGCATTGTCCTGATCCAGGCCGAACATCATGCCGGCGAAAACAAGTATTCCACGCCGCTGCAATGCGCTGAAAAGACTGGCGTACTCCGACGGACGATTCTGCCGTTTGCCAACTGCGGAGAGACTGCCCTCGTCGAGAGATTCCATCCCGACGGACACCAGACGGCAGCGCGCCAGAACGAGCGCGTCGAGGAATTCCTCATCCCGCAGCGCATCGATGCTGCACTGCACCGCAATACCCCAGAATTTCAGCCGCGCGATTTCCCGCAGGAGACGCCTGGCGTATTCGAGATCTCCGCCCAGGTTGTTGTCGAGCAGGATGGCGAATTTCCTCTTGAAATAGGGCAGCCGCCATGTGTTGCGAAGGTCGCGCAGGACATCCTCGATCGGTCGCATGCGAAACGGCACGGGGTGTATGTTGAGCTGGCAATGCAGACACTCATGCGGACAGCCGCGCGTTGCCTCGGTCACCATGGGGACGGTGAAGCCACGCTCCGCCAATTCGTAACGTGGCGGCGGAATGCCCGCGAGGGACGCACACTCTTCGGAAACATAGCGGGGTTTGAGCTGCCCCATAACCATGTCCTCGACCATGCGAGGCCACACTCCCTGGGCCTCTCCCACCAGGATGCTGTCGAAATGCGGCTGCACTTCGTCCGGGAATGCGCTCACGAACTTGCCTCCTCCGACTACGATGCGCCCCATGCCCCGGAAATGCGTCGCCACTTCGTACGCATGCGGCGCGCAATAATCGAGGAAGCTGAGCGCGATATAGTCTGCGTCCGCATGATAATCAATGGGGCGAATGATTTCATGCAGCACCTCCACTTCGACAAGAGGGGGCGTCATGCCTGCGAGCAGCAGTCCGGGAAGTGGCGGCATCGGGTAGCGAAACATGTCCGCGTCTTCGTCGGGGAGATTACGTGACAGGATGATGATCAGCAGTTTGGGGGTTCGGAGAGGGAGTTTCATGACGCGCCTCGGCTTCTGTTCCACCCGCAACATGCGCAGGGCATCGCTGACTTTTGTCAGAAAATTGTCATTCCTGCCAACGGAACGGAGAAAGCGGGACAGCCTGTTGCCGGGGCCGCCCCGCTTTCTGTGGGAGGAATGCGTCACTTCACCAATGCCGCCTCACTTCACCTGTTCAGGAGGGCGTGTGTCAGCCGACGCATGCGATCCCTCCCCGCCGCGGCCCAGCTGAAGCGATGGACGGATCCGAGCAGCAACCCGGACATGATAAGCAGCAGTCCGGCAAACGTGGAGGGATAGATTTTTTCCCCTACCACGAGGGCGATCAGCAGCAGTGACAGAAACGGAACCAGGTAAATCACGTTCCCGACACGCGCAGAATTCTCCTCCCCCGTCAATGCACGGAACCAGAGCAGGTACGTGATCCCCATCTCGAACAGTCCGATATACATCGCACCCAGAAATCCCGCGCCCGTCGGAATGAGCAGATCCGACCGGAACAGCTGCCAGATAAGCACATATGCGAAACCGAAGCAGAAATTCACGAATAGCCGAACCGTCGGATCACGGGACTCTTTCATGTTCATCAGCCAGTACAGCGCCCATATGGCGGCGCTCCCCAGCGCGCAGACAAGTCCGGCGGTACTGAGAGCCGCGAGAGTGACCGCACCGCCGCCGAGGGAGATCACGAGCACACCGCTGAAGCTCAGCACCACCTTGACACCGTCCCCAAAAGAAATGCGTTGACCGAGAAGCAGCGCCGAGAGCACGATCAGGAAAACGGGCCACACATAGTTGACAGGCTGTGCGAACTGCGCGGGCAGCAGATCGTATGACGTGAACATCAGGAAATAGTACGCGAAGGGATTGAGCGCTCCCAGCAGTGCGGAGCGGCCGAAATCACGCGCCGACCATCGCCGCAGCCGGTGAAGCTTGCCCTCTCGCAGCAGCGCAATGAACAGCACCGCCGCGGAGACACCGGATGCCACGAGCAGGGTGTTGCCGACCGATACGGTCCGCAGTGTCAGTTTGAATGCGGACGCGACCGTGGACCACAGTATCATCGCCATGATGGCAGACCGCATTGCGCGTGAAGGCAGAGCCAGGCGGCGTGTGCCGCGGATGGTGCGGGAAACAAGCGTATGCATGCTTTTCGATCCGGTTCTTCCGGAACCTCTCATTGTGACTGATGACACGGTGCGGGCTGCGGTTACGCCGGACATGCAGGGGCATAAACCGTTGTATCCTGATCCCGGTCGGCAAAGGGCTGCCGACCGGGTTCCGTAAACTCCAGGAAAAAAGACGGATCAGGAAGAAGCGATCGCCGATCGCTCGTGAATGAAGTAGGCGCGCTGCGCCCACATGAGAAAGGTATCGAGATGGCTGGATAAGCGTTTCAAAAGGTGCTCCGTATTCTTGCGATTGTCGCATGGACAATCCATTCGCTACAAAATTAGCGATCGCATGTCCCACTTCCAAGAAATATTTCACGATTCAATCGGGGGATATATTTTCCTCGACAGATCTGCAAACGTGTTTTTTTTCACGAAATGGCGGTAATATATTGCATGTGGTGGTGTGTGACAGCTTCAGCACGCCCCATGAACATCCAACCGCAGGAGACGACCATCCTTACGCCATGCTGCATGGCAGCACATAGAACACCACTCATCCCGATCATTCTCATCCGAGAAACAAGGAGTCTCTCATGAAACAGATCCTCGTGCTGGGTGCGGGTCTCGTCGCACGCCCTCTGGTACGGTATCTCCTCGAAGAACCGGAATTTCAGATCACCGTCGCTTCGCGCACCGTCAGCAAGGCGGAAGCGCTTATCGACAATCATCCGCGTGGAAAAGCATTCGCGCTCGACGTGCAGGATGAAAACGCGCTGCGCGAGACGATTGTAGATGCGGACATCGTCATCAGTCTTCTGCCGTGGATTCATCATCTCACGGTCGCGCATCTCTGCATCGAACTGGAAAAAAATCTCGTCACCACATCCTACGTCAAGCCCGAGATGCAGGCGCTCGACGCGGCTGCGAAAGAGAAGGGACTGCTCTTTCTCAATGAGATCGGCGTGGATCCCGGCATCGATCACATGGCCGCGATGCGCATCATCAACGGCGTGAAAGCCGATGGCGGAGATATCAGCAGCTTCTACTCCTACTGCGGAGGACTGCCCGCCCTGCAGAACAACAACAATCCGCTGGGATACAAGTTCTCGTGGAGTCCGGTGGGTGTCATGCTCGCAGCGAAAAACAACGGCCGCTATCTCCGTGACGGAAACACCGTGGATGTCGCACCCGAGCAGCTTTTCGAGCATTACTGGCTGCTGGATGTGCCGGACGCCGGGACCTTCGAGGCGTACGTCAATCGCGACGCGCTCCCGTATGTGGACCTGTACGGCATTCAGAATGCACAGAGCATGTACCGCGGCACCCTGCGAAACATCGGTCATTGCGAATCATGGAATTACTTCAAGCGCATGGGACTGCTTGACCAGGAACGCACCTTCGACTTCAGCCACACAGCGCCAAGGCAGGTGATCGCGGCCCTCGTCGACAGTAACGGAGACAATCTCGAAGCGGACATCGCCTCCTTCCTCGACATTCCGCCGCATTCGATCACCATCAAGAAACTGCAGTGGCTCGGCCTGCTCAGCGACGAGAAACTGCCACTCGGCGAAGGCAGCGTTTTCGATATGTTCGCGCACGTGCTCGAGCACACACTGGTGTATGATGAAGGAGAGGTCGACCTTCTGGTGCAGCACCACGAATTCATCGCGGCATACCCCGATGGTCGGAAAGAAAAGATCACCTCCACCATGGTCGATACCGGCATTCCGAAGGGCGACAGTTCCATGGCCCGAACGGTCAGCCTGCCGGCAGCCATTGCGACGAAAATGATCCTGCAGGAGAAGATCCAGCTGACGGGCGTACACATCCCCGTGCTGCCGGAGATTTACGAACCCGTGCTCGCGGAACTCGAAACCATGGGCATCGCACTCGTGGACAGGAAAACCGCACTCTGATCTTCGCCCGCCCCAACCGCACACTGCGAAAAACGGGACCGCTCAGCGGTCCCGTTCTCTTTTCTGTTCTCACGAAATGGAAGCTGCCACCGGGGACACGAATCCCCGCAATGCATCTCATTGCGACGACATGTGCTCCGCGATGTATGTGAAGTCCGGAGTGAGTGCCCCCCGATGCGCGATGATGCTGTGTCGCAATGCCTCGGGGAGATCGAGATCTCCGAACGGACGCGCAAGATCCGCGGACGCGAGCAGCGGAACAAAGGGCAGCAGCGAACTGCCGAATGCGGAGGAGGCTTCGCGCGGCAGCTCTGTCGGCAGTTTATCCACGGCGAGAATAACCGGCCCCTCCCCTTCCCAGCCGTCGCGTACTGTCCCGCTGCCCGGTTCGTAAACGAACACAGGATTCAGCGCGTTCGTCTCCTTCACCGTGAGCTGCACGGAACCATCGATGTCGCAGGTCACATCGCCGATCACGCGCAGGCGCGGACGCCCCTGCTCCTTCCACAGGCGGCGGGCATCTTCGATGCGCACGAGGCGGG
>CAJXSA010000252.1 GCA_913060595.1 uncultured Ignavibacteria bacterium | reverse complement strand
ACGTTCGACCGTATTATTGCTAAGCGTTCCCGCTGCGGCATTGATGTATGCGGGCTGACGGAGATCCGTAATTGTATTGCCCGTGATCAGCAGACCGCTGATGCCACCGGCGATTTCCATGGCGCGTGAGACCTCACCGTCACCAATAGCGAACTGGCCTTCAATCACGCAGTCCTGAACCGTGGTATTGCTCGCACCGATATAAAGGATGTTATGCGTTCCCGTCTTATCAGTTTTGAGAATCTTCAGGTCCTTGAGCGTTGCACCCGCCGTGGTGAAACTCAGCAGATTGTATGTGTGTCCTGAGCACTGCAGAATGGTGTTCGCAGCACCTTCACCCTTGATCGTAATTGCCTTGTTTACCGTTCCGGCGGCTGCCGTGAATGTATACGTACCGGTGAGAATCACGATTTCGTCGCCGGCGGCTGTCTTACTGATTGCCGCCGAGATGGTTGCGAGCGCATTCGCCTGCGTCAATCCATCCTTAAGGTCATCACCTGAAGTACTGACATAATACGTCGTCTGCGCCATCACCGATCCCGCCCCGAGGAGGACGAAGAGCAGTGCGGCGAACATCAGTTTGAAACTGTTTCGCATAAGGCTTCTCTCTGTTATGTGGGAAATTGGTGTATCTATTGTAGAGGGGTTTCGGCGGGAGGAGCCGCGGGACCGCGTGGGGGTGCGGAGGCGGGACGCGGGCTGCGGGGAAATGGCGGAGGACATGATTCCATGTCGCTGGCTGTCCCTTGACGGTACGGGGAGGTGTCGCAAAAATTCGAAGGCGTACCCCGGTCATTTCTGTCGTGTCAGGCTCGGTGAATTTCAGGCGGGACGTAACGAATCCGCGCCGCGCAGAGAGCACGGCCGCGCTTTCCCCCCGGGGGAAATGAGTGCGTCCATGATTTTCTGCGTATTGTAGAGTACGCGCAGTCGACAGCAGCTGCAGAGAGGGATGCTTTTTTTTTTCAACTCAAAGGGGTATATTCTCCGAAACGCCGTAATCGGTCATGAAATCGGGCATCTCCATGAGCGACAACCATCTGCTGGAGGCGCTTCGCAGCGTCGTCCGTGGAAAAGTTTCCGAACAGAATCTCTCGCAGCTCATCTACGCTGCGATCTCCAATGCCTCTGTCATCCTGCTCGCACGCTACCGCAGGTATCTCCCCATTCTCCGTGATGCGGGATATGACCTCGAGGCAGCAGCGTCGCGATGCATCGAGGATCTCTTCCTCCCCCGCGGTGATCGTCCCTGCCACCGCCTGGCGGAGTTCCTGGAGAAGGAATGCGATCTCTCGGACTCCGCAATCGCCGAGCGCTGTGAACATGCGTTCCGTCGCGTGATCTTCCTCCAGATCGCCCGGCAGCTGCCCGAACTGCTCGGTGAATTCGACAGCCCCTACAAGCGCATCCTTCGCCTCGTCAGTCATTGCCTCGCCCATAACCCCGCCTTCTGCAAAGTCGAAGGTTTCCTCGAAGACCACTTCCACCGCTGCCATCCCGAACGCATGCTGCAGCAGAAACAACGCATGCCCGCCGATATGATGGTGGGCGAACTGTTCGTCCGCACCACGCGGAACGATCATATCGCACAGCTCGTCGCCCATATCTTCGACATCCTCGACGACCAGGACAGCTATCGCCGCATGCTCACCCAGACCCATATCGTGGAAATCATCAGGGATTTCCATGCCCTGCGCTGGGAACAGAGCAGCATTCCCGATGAAAAGGACATGCTCTTCGACCCCGGCGACCGCGACCGCCTCCTCGATCCCACCGTCGATCACGTGCGCAATACCGTCGTCCGCTCCTACATGGAAAAAGAGGTGCTCGACGAGGAAAGCGCCACGAAATATCTCCGTGCGGTGCACTCGATGCTCAAAGACCTTTCGAAGAATTCCGTTCTCAGCTGGTACGTGTATTATGAACGGGAATTCAACGGTCTGAGCTATGAGAAATACCGTGCCGCGGAACGCAGCCGCTTCGAGTACGTGATGGGACTCGCAAAAAGGAACTTCGTCAACAGATGCAAGGAATATTTTTCTGTTGACTAAGGAATCATTTCCCCATTTCTGCTAGTATTTCGCTCCCGAATCATATATCTTCCCGCTGATGCTCAGTTCTCACCCTCATATAGAGGCACTACGGCGCTATACTCGCAACGCCTCCACCCTGCCTGCCGCAGAAATACTTGCCCTGGAACGCCACCTTGCATCGTGCGCGTTCTGCACTGATATCGTGCGCGAGTTTCAGAAATTCATGGAGATCAGGGAAACCGTCAACACCGAGCGTGTGGCCGAGGAGAGCAGGAAACTGCTGGAGAAGATCCGAACCGGAAGGGAACCGATCGCGCAGCCCGTTCTCATGTACCCGCGGAAGCGAGAAAACCGTGCCGAAACCGTGCGGGAAAAACGCCCGGTCCTCGCGGCTGCGGGCGGAGAAACAACGACGCAGGAGTTCTCCGCTGTCGCGACACTCTTCAGCGCCGATGAGCGCGTCATGCTGCGCATTCTCCTGGATCATGTCAGCAATGAGTACGCCATCTATGTCCTCACCGAAAAACATGATGACGCCGGCTTCCTCCTCCTCGAATCCCCCTTGAGCGACATCCCCCTCATGACGGATGACAGCGGCATGTGCAGGATTCCGGTACAGAGGGAGCTGCTGATCGAATCCGATGTCTTTCGTCTCCATTCCCCGCGGGAACGGTTCTCACTGACAGGGGAACAGGCGGCAGCATTCAGCGCGCAGGAGACACTCCGCCTGACGCTGCAGACGCGCACGGTCTCGATGCACATGACAGGCGAGGAGCTGCTCCTGGAGTTTTCATCCCATGATGCTGAAGAAGTTCCGACGGCATTTGCCGGCGTGGCGCAGGAGGACAGCAGACACACCGCCCCCTGCGTACACAACACCGCCCGCCTCCCCTTCCTTCCCCCCTTCGAAGAAACGCTCATCCTCCTTTACTGATTTCCCACGTAACGCATCACTCCACCGGTGTTTCCACCAGTATGCTCACCGTCCTGCAGTAAAAACGGCCTTCCGGAAGCTCGTTCGTGTACATGTCGGTTTCCCCGCGTCCGCTCGCCCGCTGCAGCGGCACGCCGAGCGCAACCGCGGCGCTGCGGGCGCGTCCCTCGGAGAGCGGCTGATTGACCGCGGTCTCGCCGATGCGGTCGGTGTAGCCGGTGATGGTCACGGTCGCGTTCTCCGCGATGCGGGGACGAATCATGCCGATGATGCGCTCGTTGCGCGGACCGAGTTCCTCTGAGTTGAAATCAAAGAGTATCAGGTTGTACCGGTCGATGACCCTGTCTCCCAGCTGGTTGCGGCGCTTCTTCTGCACCGTGATCTGTTCGACGGACAGCCTGCCGGTTTCAGACGACGCCACCTGGTTCGCCGCGTCCGTCACGGTGAGGATGTACTCGAGATCTTCGTCCGAACGCGGAATGTTCCCGCGGTCGCTCTGCACGTCCCAGTCCACCGTTTCCGGCGGCTCGAGCTTGCCGCGGAAACCCTTGAGGTCTGCCGATCCCTGCCGCACGCGCAGCGCCCAGTCGAGCACGCCGGCGTCGCTGGTGACGTCGGGACGGAAGCGGATCAGCGGCGGATTGACCGTGCGCAGCGTGTCGTCGATGATCACGGGATCGAGTATCTCCGGAATGCTGCTGTACAGCTCCACCCGCCGGTTCTCGCGGATGCCGTCGATCACATCCACGTTCGAAGGCTTCGCGGGCAGATCCCGCGCTTCGACCGTGAGACGGGACGCATCGATGCCCCAGACCGTCTCAAAATATTCACGCACCGTTTCCGCACGCTGACGCGAAAGCTGGTCGTTCGTCGCCTCCATGCCCTCCGCGCTGTTGGTGCCCACCAGGCGCAGCGTCGCTTCGGGATACTCCCGCATGCGGCTGCCGATGATGTTGAGCACATGGTAATACGTGCCGAGATTGTCCAGGTGCTTGATGCGCCGCACGGTGAAATCCCCGGTCGCGCCGGACGAGAGCCGTGCGTAGCGATCAGGCAGCGCGGCGGAGTTCTCGGCGAAGAACACGTAGTTCAGCAGCGGACGCATCTCGGAAGAGATGAATTCCTCGACCTGTATGGTCGCGATCGGCAGTTCCCTGCCGTCTTCGGTCACTCCCGATGCGGTCACCGCTGCCAGAAGCTCGGGCGGCGCCGGTTCCACGGGCGGAGGCGGCGGGGGCGGAGGAGGCGGCGGTGCGGGCTCTTCTTTCTCCACGCCCGGACGATAGAGAAGACTCACACCGATGCGGAGAGTGTTCACCGACCAGTCCAGGTCCGAAACCACCTGCGTGAGCCCGAGGGAATACAGCGCCTCGGGAGCCGCGAACAGCGTTCCGGATTCGTTCATCGGGACTTCATACCGCGCGCCTCCCACGAGGAACGCGGCCAGCGAGGAGGCTTCGGGGATCGTACCCTGCGAGAAATTCCGCGTGCGCTGCTGCGTGTCGACGAACACGCCCCGATCGGCGGGATCGATGATGGTTTCCACCTGCTCGTAATCCGCGGTGGTGACGAGTCCGACCTGCAGTCCTCCCAGAAGCGAAAAACCGCCCGCAACGCGGTAGGCAATCATCGGTTCCAGCGCGATGGCGGCAAGAGAGGCGTCTACCGTGTGCTCGAAGGTGCCCTCGTAAAATGACGGGGACACAAAAAGCATTTCCTTTTCCTGCGCGGTCAGCAGTCCGCTGTAATCGACGTAGCCGAGACGCACGAGAAGATCCCATCGTGCGGCCAGGGGAAGTTCGTACAGCACGCCAAGCATGAAACCGCTGCCGTCGCCTTCTTCGAAACGCGGACAGCAGTTGGGCACACCGGGCAAACGCTGGAAATCCGCAGTATGGTAGTTCAGCGCGTAGTCACCAAAAATGCCGAAGCGATGGCGGCGCGGCTCGTCACCGGCATCCTGCTGCGCCGTCAGCGGCATGACGCACAGGAAAAAAAGCAGCGGAAGTAGCAGGCGTGAATTCACGAATATACCTCAGGCCATGAAATGGTTTGTACAGGAGTCTACGCAAGGAAGAGGCACTATTGCAAACGGATTTTTCCATCGAGCAGCCTGCTGCGGACGAGGCCGTTGAGCCAGCGCACGGAGGCCAGTTCAAGCGGAATGCTGCCGCGCTGCTGCGCGATGACGACGCGCAGGACGGCCAGCGTTTTTTCTCCCCTCCTCACACGGCCAGATATATGGATGACCTCGTTGTCCTCCGCATCAGACAACAGCGTCCCCCCCGAAATCACGCGCATGCTTTTTTTTTTCACCGGCAGCACGGCAAGGAGCGTGTCCGCCCCCGCATCGCGCAGCCCCTTCGACGCTGTCAGCCGCAGTGCAATGTCCACTGTATCCCCGGCAGCGGCCCGCAGCGAGGGCAGTTCGATCGTCGCCGCCGCGAAACGGATGGGCACCGAACGCGACACCGCGCTGCAGCCCTCCTCGTTGTCCGTGCGCACGGCATATGCGCCGTCACGCTCCACGATGAGCATGCGGCCGGTTTGTCCCGTCAAGGGGCGCCCGTCGCGCAGCCACTGGTAGCGCCCGGCGGGCGCGGCGATCAGCGTGTCGAGTCTCTGCAGAACGGCGGCGACCGGCACGGGACGCACCTGCACGTCCACCGCGTCTGTCGACGCGGCACAGCCGCCTTCCCCGGTCACGCGCACCGCGTAGGATCCCGCACGCCGCACGACCAGGTCCCGGGTGGTCGCGCCGTTCGACCAGGCATAGGAAACGAATCCTTTCCCCGCATCCAGCACGACGCTGTCACCTTCGCAGAACGAGAGCGGCCCGCGCGCGGTGATCACCGGACGCGGAAGCGGATGCATGACGATGCGGCGAACGTCGGAGATTGCGGAGCAGCCGCGCGCGTCGGTAACGGTCACCGCGTAATCGCCTCCCTCGCGCACCTCGATCGATGGACCGCGGG
>CAJXSA010000251.1 GCA_913060595.1 uncultured Ignavibacteria bacterium | reverse complement strand
CCTTTCCGCCGCAGCCGCCGTCCTTCTCGGTGCCCTGCTGCTTGCCTGACCTGCCGCCGCGGTCCTTTCCGGCGACAGACGAGACAGGGGCGCGGACGGTATTTCTGTCGCAACCGCGCTATCCCCTTTCCCGGTATATGCAAAGCCCGTATGTTTGGTATCATGTCCTCCCGACACGCGCATATCATACTGGTGCTTGCCGCCCTGCTTCTGGCCGCCTGCGAGCGTGAACGCATCGTGGATCCCGGACCCGACACCACGGCGCCGCTCCCACCGGCAGGTGTCATCGTGGAAGGTGCGCGAGACGGGTACATATTCGTGGGCTGGCTTCCGGGCCGGGAACGCGACCTGAGGGGGTACATCGTCCACCGCTCCGAGGGAACTCCTCCGGGCATGTTCACAGCGGTCGATACGCTTACATTGAATTTCATCATCGACGAACAGCGCAGCTACGACACCACCTACTCGTACTATATCACCGCCATCGACGGAAGCGGCAACGAAAGCGTTCCGTCGGACACGGTGTCCGCGATTTCCGAGAACCGCTATGCACCGGACGGTCCGCGGCAGCTCAGCGTCAACGGGTACAATGACGGTCAGCGGCGGGAACTTCGTCTCAGCTGGGAGGCGGTGGACGAAGCCGATCTCGCGTTCTACCGCATATACCGGGATCGCGCACCGATAGACGCGGCTGACAGCACATTGCTGTTCACGGAAACGGTGCAGACCTTTTTCGACGACAGCGTCGGGGTGCAAACGGACACCCGGTATTTCTACGCCGTGACGGCGGTGGACAACGGGGGGTGGGAAAGTGCGCTCTCTCCCATGCAGAGTGACGTGATCGCACGGCGTCCCGTGCCTGTTTTTCCAATCAACGGCATGAAAACCGTGGTCTTTCCGATGCTGCGCTGGACTGCCGTTTCCGGTGCCGCGTCGTACCTCGTCACTGTCGCGCTTTCCGAGGATGCGGGGGAAATCTGGAGCGGCTACGTGAGCGCGAGCAGCCAGGACACGCTCGCATTCCGCTACAACGGCAGTGCGCTGACGCCGGGCGAGCGCTATTACTGGCGCGTCTCGAGCGTGACGGCGCAAAACGGGAAACCGAACGGTGTTTCCGATGTGCAGCAGTTCGTGGCGGATGATTGATTTCCTTCCCGCGCGAAGCGTGAAGCCGTATATTTCCCTGTCCGCGACAGTACACCCCTGTGCCACCTTACGGAAACTCCGTGTCTCCGATGTCCCCCGTGCCCCGCAGCATTGTCCTGCCGCTCCTCGCGGCTGCGCTGCTGTGCGCGGCTGGCAACGCGGTCGCACAGCCCGCACTGACATCAGCGGATTCCACGCACATGCGTGACAGCCTGCGGACAGAGGGTCCGGGCATGATTTCGCTGGGATTCGAACGCAACGTCAACACCTTTCTCTGGGACTTCGGTGGAAACTATCGATTCGAGAAGGGACCCTGGGAGCTGACGGCGGACGAACGCTTTCAGCGCACGCTGATACGGACCGACCGAAACACGGTGAAAGACGAACAGAGTTTTCGTTTCGACGCCGGGCGAGACCTCTCCGATGATCTCGCGGTCACCGCATCATTTTCCTCGTTCATTTTCTCCGACAACCGCGCGCTCGGACTCAACGACCTTTCCACGAACAAGGCGCTGGCCGGGTTGCGCTGGTCACCGCTCGCGGTCCTTGAAGTCTCTCCCATGGCCGGTCTCAGCGTGGACAATCAGCAGGGCATCGAGGATATCGGACTGATGTACGCGGGCAGCGCCACGCTGCGCGATCTGTACGTGGGACGCACCATGGCGCAGGCCGAACTGTATGCTTCCGCGGAGTACATCGATCCGCGCTTTCAGTCCGAACAGCGCGGCAGTGCGGATCTGCTCGCGAGTTTCGGAAGCGAAAGCCTCAATCACACGCAGCTGACCATACGAAACGTGCGGCGTGAATTCTACCTCGCCTATGATTCCACGCTGGAGGCGCAGACGGGCATAGGCCACCCGGTGGAATCCCGTGACGAACGCATCGTCACGCTGTCGAACACCCTGCGGTACCGTCTGCTGCGTCCCCTCGACCTGGTTGCCAGCGTTGACCTGACGCAGCGCGACATTGCGCGCGCGCGGGAACACCGGCGCGTCGACGACGAGAATCCATTCTTCGACAGTGATATCAGTGAATTTCATCTCAACGGCAGCGCACAGCTGCGGTACGACAACGACGCGGGAACGCGCGGCATGCTGCGCATGGAAATCAACGAGCGTGATGAGCAGCACAGCATTTCCCCGTTCGCCGGAGCGTCCAGTGTGAGCGTCGCCCGCCAGGAAATGCTCGAGGAGCAGAAGAACAATACGATTCGGCAGACGCAGCTCGCGCTGCATCTCTCACAGGCGGTCGGCAGACGGGACACGCTTTCGCTTTCCGCATCGACGGTCAAAATGCAGTATGACACCCCGAGCGAGGAGAACTTCGACGACCGAGACGAACTGTTCGTCCTGGCGGGACTGCGCTGGGTGCATCGCTTCTCACCGTACTTCCGGGCATCGCTCAGCGGTGACGTCAACCTGCGGCACACGGTGTTCATTTTTTCCGAGCGCAGTGCGAACAATACCTGGAACCGTGTCATCCGCCTTGCGCCCTCGACGGAACTGCGCATCGGCCAGGGCGTGGTCAGCCGCAACAGTGCGGAGATCGTCGCGAACTACACGGTGTACGATTTCGAAACCGCAGGACTCGCACAGCGCAGCTTCTCGATGCGGCAGCTCACGGTGAGCGACTCCACGATCGTACACCTGGGCGGGGATTTCTGGACAGAGGTGCAGCTGCATATGCGCGTGTACGAACGCGGCGAGCTGCGCTGGTCCGCCTTCACCGTGCGGCCTGTGCAGTTCTTCGATGAGAGGACGATGTCCCTGTCTGTTCTCTGCCTGCAGAGCAGCATTCGCGCCGCCGCGGGTTTCCGACTGTTCGAGCAGCGCCGATACCGGTACGAGGGACTCGATCGCACGCGCAGCGGACTGCTGCGAAGCTACGGTCCCACGGCCAGTCTGCGCCTTCACCTTGCAGGAACGGCCGACATCATCGCGGAAGGATGGTATCAGCTTACCTCGGAAGACGACAGCGCGGCACGCAGCACGCCGAATCTCTCCCTGCGTCTTCTCTGGAATCTGTGAGCAGGATTTTCTACTTTACCCGTAATAATCCTTTCCAGGAGGGTTCCGATCTGAGCAACGCCTTGATGACAAAGTCCATCAGCATTCCAAGTGTCCGCACGAACATCAGCCTGGTCGAAGCATTCATCCTCGAGATTCACGACGCAGTGACACTGGAAGAATCCGTGCTTGACCGCATCATGATTTCCATCACCGAGGTGGTCAACAACGGCATCATACACGGAAACGATGCCGATCCGGACAAACACGTGCATGTGTCCTGCAGCTGCTTCGAGGATCGCGTGGATTTCGTGATTCGTGACGAGGGGAGCGGTTTTCGACCCGAGGACATCCCCGATCCTCTCGCGGAGCCCAACCTGCTCAAGGAAGGCGGACGCGGCGTACTCATCGTGCGTTCCATGATGGACCACGTCGATTTTCACCAGACCGAAAACGGTATGGAAGTGCATTTGTCCATACGACGCACCGAGGACTGATCCCCGCTTCATTCTCATCGACCATCAGAGGTAGCTTCATGCCCAATCGTCCCTACGTTCCCGGAGACGAAACCCGTCTCATGACAATTCAGCGCTATATCGCTCAGGAAGAGCGCATGCATCCCGAAGCGACGGGAGAATTCTCGACGCTGCTGCGCAACCTGGCGCTTGCGGTGAAAATTGTCTCCCGGGAAGTGCGGCGTGCGGGACTGGTGGACATTCTCGGCCGCGCCGAGAGCACGAATCCCAGCGGAGAGGACGTCAAGAAACTCGACGTGTTCGCAAACCAGATGATCATCAATGCGCTGGAAAGCGGCGGACAGCTGTGCGTGATGGCTTCCGAGGAGAACGAATCCATCATCCCCATCCCGGAGGAGTTTCCGTGCGGGAAATACGCGATGCTGTTCGATCCTCTCGACGGTTCGTCGAACATCGAGGCGAACGTCACCATCGGCACGGTGTTTTCCATTTTCCGCCGCGTGAGTGACGGCTGCCGCGGAACGGATGCGGACGTGGTGCAGCCCGGCATCAAGCAGGTTGCCGCGGGGTATATCATGTACGGGTCCAGCACCATCCTCGTGTTCACCACCGGAAACGGCGTGCAGGGCTTCACTCTCGATCCGACCATCGGCTCCTTTCTCCTGTCCCATCCCAACATGACCATTCCCTCGCGGGGGAACATCTACAGCGTCAATGAGGGCAACCGGAAGCAGTGGGACGAAGGGTTTCAGCGGTATATCGATTACCTGCAGTCCAACGACACCGTGCATGGAAAACCGTACAAGGCACGTTATGTCGGCTCGATGATTGCCGACGTGCACCGCACGCTTCTGTACGGCGGCGTGTTCGCCTATCCGTCAGACCATGCCAATCCCAACGGCAAGCTCCGTCTCATGTACGAAGCCAATCCCATGGCGTTTGTCATCGAGCAGGCCGGTGGACGCGCCACCGACGGCGCGGAGCGCATTCTTGAAATTGTCCCGACCGACGTGCATCAGCGTGTGCCGCTTCTTCTCGGAAGCGCTGATGATGTGCGTGAGGCCGAGGACTTCATCGCAGGACGCCGCTGATCCCCGGGGCTGACGAGATATGAGGATGACGATCACCCGGCTGACATTCGCCGTCCTGTTCCTGCTTGCGATGCACGCGCACGCGCAGCGTTCGGCGGGAGACCGCGCGAACATCGATCCCCTGTTTCTCGTCGACATGCCCGTCGCCGGCATCCTTCCCGCCACATCCGGATCCGTGGAGACCTACCTTTCTCCAGACGGCGGCGTGCTCGCCAGCTTCACCTACGGACTGATAACCAATCTCAATGTCGGCGTCTCCTTCGGGGGCACCGGACTGATCGGCAGCGGCGGAATCACCTGGAACAACCTTCCCGGGGTGAGCGTACGGTATCGTGCGATGGAGGAGAGCATGCGGCAGCCGGCCATCGTCGTGGGCTTCGACACACAGGGACATGACGGCTGGCTGCAGGGTGCACACCAGTACGTGATGAAATCGCCGGGATTTTACGTCACCGTCAGTAAGAACTACCAGTTGTACGGGACGATGAGTTTTCACGGGGGCATGAATTACACGCTCGAGCGGCATGACGACGACATGGACCCGAATGTCTTCCTCGGCGCCGAGAAATCCATTGGCCCCATCACTTCACTGCTGCTCGAATACAATTTCGCATTCGACAACGACAGGGATCAGCGCGGCTTTTACAACGGATCGCTGGGGGCAGGCGTGCGCGTCTCCACCAACATCGGCTTCAACGTCGATGTTCTCTTCAAGAATCTTCTGACCTCCGACTTCGCGTACAACAAAATCATCCGTTCCATTCGGCTGCAGTACGTTCGTTATCTCTGATATTGTCCCCTATTTCGCACAGGCACTGTCCTCCCTGGAGGTCACTTCACATCGCCTTTCGCAATCTCCGGAAAATAAGTAGCTTATCGGGCCTGAACCGGTCATTTTTTTTGCACGGTTCGGTAATATTTACGGCATGGATTTTGTTCTCTATACAGGTAGAGAAAACATCGAAACCGATGAGGTGTGTCATGAAACGATCAACCAACCTTCTGCTTGCGCTCGCATCCGTCGTGCTGCTGCTCGGAACATCCGGGTGCTACACGCAGATCGCCGTGCGCGACGACTATCCCCGATACGAAGAATACGGATACGCGGATTATTCCGAGACCTACGAAGATACTCTCGGGAATGTCGTCACCAACAACTACTACTACGACAGCTATCCCCGCACGTCGGCGTATTTCGACTTCTACTACCCGGTGCGCTGGGGTTCTTAC
>CAJXSA010000250.1 GCA_913060595.1 uncultured Ignavibacteria bacterium | reverse complement strand
CGGTCAACCTCGACCTCAAGGAAGTCATCGAGCAGTACGGCGGAAAAGCCTTCGCCGTGGAGAATGCGCGCAAGGCGCGCATCGCGCTGCACATCACCTTCCGCGGCATGGTGCGGTATTCCCTGCTCTTCATGCCCACGACGGAAGTGCGCCGTGAGGCGGGGAGCGTGGTCCTTCTCGTCGACGGCATCAGCGATGCGCCGGACAGCGAGATCGAGCAGTACCTCGCGAGCAGGGAGCCCATCGCCTGCATCATCGAGCCCGACAAGGACAACATTCCCCTCCACACGCGGCTTCGCAAGGAGGAGAAGGAGGTGGTGCTGCATCTCCATTTCAAGCCCTCGAGTGAAAGCGAGTCGCGCTTCGAACTCGCGGAGGATCTCAGCGAGGAGGACCTTTCGGCGCATCTGCGATACATCGTCAAGAACTATCCGGGCTGCAGGGCCTATTACCTTACATCCGAGCGTGCGCTGGGCATGTACACCCGCATGGTCGACCAGGAGATGCGGTCGTTCGGCTACCGGAAGCTCGAAAGCGCCGCGCTTTCGTACATCGACCGCGGGTCGCAGCAGAGCGTCATGAGCGCACGCATGAACGATATCGCGGCGCTTTCCGTGCGTGAACGCGTGTCTGTGGGCGTGGTGGAACTGCGTGACGACATCATGCGCTTTCTCACCGCCGAGATGAAGCGGCTGCGCAAAAAGGGATTCGACTTCGTCGGACTGCGCCACACCTGGAAGGAATGATTAATTGCCCTTGTTCACCTCGGACGGAACCGCTAGATTGTTCATGAATACTGCCAGTGAAACACCGGGAAAGACAATGAGATACGCCGCAAGCCTCACACAGGGACTTATGCTGCTCATGCTGCTCGCCGCTCCGCTGCGGGCGCAGATCGATGGGCGGCAGCCGGGTACGGAGGCATCCGCGACGACGTTTTCCGCCGTGTATGACCGCGTGTACGAAGGCGGACAGCAGCGTGCGATGCCCGCACTCCTGCCTGAGAGCGCGCCGGAGGGACAGAAGTCCGGTTTCGTGGCCGTGCTTTACTCGCTCGCCCTCCCGGGAATGGGAGAGCTCTACGCGGGGCGCTTCGACAGGGGGAAGTACCCCCTCATCCTCGAGGCGGGACTGTGGCTGGGCCTGATCGGCGTCAATTCCTACGGCAACTGGGTGGAGGACGATGCGCGGCTATTCGCCCTGCAGCATGCCGGCATCGATGCCGCGGGCAAGGACGATGATTTCTATGTCGACATCGAGAACTACAGCGACCTCTACGATTACAACAACCAGATGCTCGTCGAACGCCGCCTCGAAGACGTCTACCCTGATGAGGCCGCCTGGCGCTGGGAGTGGGACAGCGAGGAACCCCGCCTCGACTACAAGGATCAGCGCATTTTTGCCGACGAACTGCATAATGGTGTCACGTTTTTCGTTCTCGGCATGGTCGCCAACCGCATCTGGAGCGCCATTCAGGCCGGCGTCGCCGTAAAAAACTACAACGCGTCCCTTCTCGAGCGCATGGGCAGCATGCCCTCGATGCACACCCGCCTGAAAACCCATGCCGGACGCAGTGACGGCGTGGAGTTCGTTTTCAGCTGGTAAAACCGCACCCGGGCGTTCCCGCACGGCCCGTTCCGTACGCCGTAAACTTCCATTTCGCCTCTCACCGCCTTTTTCGGCACGCCATTCCTGTCCTCTGCAACACGATGCCCGCTTCGGGCAGGGCATAAAAATTCCCCACAAAATATCCTTGCATCCTCCGCAACATTTGGGGATGTTACCCGTAAATGTGACTGACCGGTCATTTTTCCGACTGATCGGTCATTTCGAGAACCATTTGGTTCCACAATTGTGTTAATGAGTCATGACAGAAGAAATGCAAAATATGAGCAGAAAAGAGCGCGAGCGGCTCTTCAAGCGGCAGGAGATCGTCAACGCCGCCCGGGAAGTCTTCGCGCGGCGGGGTTTTTCTGCGGCCACCCTGGATGACATCGCAGACAGGGCGGAATTCGGGAAGGGGACGCTGTACAATTACTTCGAGAACAAGGAAGAGCTGTTCGAGACGGTGATCGCGGACGCGGTGGACGAATTCGTCGACGTGGCGACGCGCACATGCACCGACCCCGGACGTTCCTTCCAGGAATCGTACGTCGATTTCGCGCGCCAGCTGCTTCAGCTCCTCTACGGGCATTTCAGCATCTACGCACTGGTGATGCGTGAATTTCACAAGATGGAGACGAACACGCATCTCGCGACGCTGTTTCCGAACCTCCTGCTGATACTCGCAGACCCGATTCGCCGCGCCGTTGAGCGTGATGAAATCGACGAGGTGCACCCGGAACAGACCGCGATGATGTTCCTGTCGCTCACGTTCTCGGTGTTCAAATCCTCCATGCACATGTTCCACGGCGATGTGATGTCGGAGCCGCGGCAGCAGACCGGCCTGACAGGGGAGGCCGTGGAGAGGGAAATCGATCTTGGCGTCTGCCAGATCGAACGGACGTTTTTTCACGGCATCCTTGCCCGGGAGAAGGACAAGGAGCACAACTGCTTTGCACGACGATGAAGTATCACTCATTCAATCAGACAGGACTTCGCATGAACATGCACCGTTTTCTGACCACGGGCCTGCTCCTGCTGCTCGCCGGCTCTTTTGCCGTCGCACAGCCCCGGACGCTGCGCCTGGAGGATGCGATCTCCCTGGCCATAGACAACAACAGGGATCTGGAAATTTCACGCCTGGAGATGGACAAGGCCAGCTACCAGGTCAGCGAGGCCTACGGTACGGCGCTGCCGAGCATTTCCGCCGGCGGCACGTATACACGAACGCTGAAAAAACCCGTGTTCTTTCTTCCGGCGCGTTTCATGGACCCGAATGCGGGTGATGGCGTGATCCCGGTGGAAATCGGCAGTGACAACTCATACAATTTCGGCTTCGAAGCGTCGCAGGTGCTGTTCAACGCCGCGGTGTTCACCGGCGTCGGCACGGCGAAAATCTACGAAGACGCCTCGAAGCACATGTACACCGAGACGTACAACAAAACCGTTTCCGACGTGAAGAAGGCGTTCTACGGCGTGCTGCTCGCGAAAGACGTGCTGACGCTGATGAAAGCCAGCCTCCAGAACGCGGAAGACAACCTGCGCAACGTCGAGGTCATGCAGGAGCAGGGAGTGGTCTCCGAGTACGACCTGATCCGTGCCCGTGTGCAGACAGACAACATTCGTCCGAAAGTCATCGAATCCGAGCGCAACGTCACGCTTGCGACCAACGGACTCAAGCTGCTGCTCGGACTCGGTCCTGCAGAGGCGATCGAGGTGGCGGGGGAGCTCGATTTCGTACCGGCGGAGGACGTGATGGTTTCGCGTGCCGAGGAACTGGTGGTCGAGAAGAACGCCGCGCTCCGGGCGCTGCGCGATCAGGGTCGCGTCAACGAGAAGCTGGTGACCATTTACAAGTCCGAATCGCTCCCCACGCTTTCGGCGTTCGGGAATTACCGCTGGCTGGCGGAAAACGACGCACTCGGCCGCATCTCCACGAATGACTTCGTGAGCACCTCGCAGGTCGGCGTCACGCTCAGTTTCAACCTGTTCAACGGCCTGCAGACGCGTGCCCGCGTCAACCAGGCGGAAGTCGATTACATGAAATCCCAGGAACAGCTCAGCGCCACCCGTGACGCATTGCTGACCAACGCGCAGAACATCCGCTACCGTCTCGAGGAAGCGCAGCGCCGCCTCGAGTCGCAGAACCGCACCGTGGAGCAGGCGGAGAAAGGCTACCGCATCGCGACCACGCGTTACCAGTCCGGCTCGGGCACGCAGCTCGAAGTCAACGACGCCGATCTCGCGCTGCTGCAGGCGCGCGTCAATCGCGTGCAGGCCATTTACGACTACAGCGTCGCGAAGGCCGATCTCGAGTACCTGCTCAGCATGCACCGACAGTAAGCAATAGAATTTCACCATCATAGATCATGAGTATTCCCATGAAACGTATTCTCACCTTGCCGCTTCTCGCCCTGCTTCTCGCCGGTGCGGTGCTGTTCACCTCCTGTGGTGATGAGAAAGCATCCTCGGCCAACAGAACGGGAGAAGACAAGGACATTCCCAGGGTTTCCGTTCGCGTCATGGAGATAGAAGCGGCGGAGTTCACACAGATCATCGACGTGACCGGCACGGTCGCCTCTGAAGGGGACGTCATGGTTCCGGCCGACGAGGGCGGACGCGTGCTCGGCTGGCTGGTGCCCCTCGGCGCGCGCGTGCGCAGCGGTCAGGTGCTCGTGCAGCTCGACAGCGCGCTGCTGCGCTCCGCCTACGACGCGGCGCTGGCGCAGTACAACATCGCGCAGGCGAGCTACGAAAAGCAGAAAGGTGTCTACGAGGAACAGGGCATTTCCGAGCTGCAGCTGCAGACACTGCAGTATCAGCGTGATGCGGCCGAAGCGGGCATGCTGCTCGCGCGTGAACGCCTCGAGCGCACGCGTGTGAAGAGTCCCATCACCGGCGTGCTCAACGCACGCATGGTTGAGAAAGGGGAAATGAGCGTGCCCGGCGCCCCGATCGCGCACGTGGTCAACACCGATCAGATCAAGCTCGAAGCAGGCATACCCGAACGCTACGCCGTGCGCTTCAAGAAGGGCGATCCCGTCCGTTTCACCGTCGACGCGCTGTCGGACGACGAGTTCAGTGGAATCATCACCTTCGTCGGCGCAGCGGTGAATCAGGACAACCGCACCATTCCCGTGGAAGTGCGCGTGCGTGACGCAGGCGGCAAGCTCAAGCCGTCGATGATCGCGGAGATGGCCGTGCGGCTGAGCGCCCGCGAGAACTCCATCGTCATCCCGGAGGATTTCGTGATCAAGAATGACATGGATTCCTTCGTCGTCTTCGTCGAGGAAGACGGCAGCGCGGTGGAACGGAAAGTCAAAATCGGCGGCACCAGCCGCGGCGAGGTGCTCATTCTCGACGGACTCAACGTCGGTGACCGCCTCATTACGGTGGGTGTGCAGAACGTGGCCCAGGGCCAGCCCGTGACGGTCGAAAACTGATGACAGTCAAGACGAAACCACAGGAAGCATAATGAAAATTTGGAATCTCGCCGTCGACAACCGTGTCGCGGTATACATCCTGGTGCTGATCATCGTGATCTTCGGCTTCCAGTCCTACAGCGGCATGCCGCGTGAGGCGGCGCCGGACATCACCATCCCCTACGTCATCGTTTCCGTGCCCTATCCGGGCGTGAGTCCGACCGACATGGAGGGCCTGGTCACGCAGCCCATTGAAAAGGAATTCAAGACGCTCAAGGATGTCAAGGAAATCACCTCATCGTCCAAGGAGGGACTCGCCTCGATCTTCGTCGAGTTCGAGACGGGTGTGGACATTGACGAAGCCCTGCGGCGCATCCGCGACAAGGTCAACACCACGCGGCCGAACCTGCCGACGGACATCATGGAGCCGATCATTTCGGAGATCAATTTCAGCGAGTTCCCCATTCTCTACGTCAACATCGGCGGAAACGTGGGACTGCCGCGCCTGAAAGCTATCGCCGAGGATCTGCAGGACGATATCGAAGGTGTCAGCGGTGTGCTCAGCGCCGACATCACGGGGGCGCTGGAGCCGGAAGTGCAGATCAACTGTGACGTCGACCGTCTGAAGGGATATGACATCAGCTTCAACGACGTGATCGACGCCATCCGCAACGAGCACATCACCATTCCCGGTGGTTCGCTCGACAACGGCACCACGGACTACACCGTGCGCATCCCGGGTGAATACAAGGATCCGAAGCCGATCGAGAACATCATCGTCAAAATGCGCAACGGAATGCCGATCTACGTGCGCGACGTCGCCGACGTGCGCTTTGCCTTCGAGGACCGCGCCACCTTCGCGCGTCTCAACGACGAGCAGGTGGTTTCGCTTCCGGTCAAGAAGCGTGCGGGAGAAAACCTCGTGCGCATCGCCGGGGAGGTCAAGCAGCTCGTCGACGATTTCCGTGAG
>CAJXSA010000249.1 GCA_913060595.1 uncultured Ignavibacteria bacterium | reverse complement strand
CGAAGGCCCAATTCGCGCAGTTCGAGACCGACCCCGATCAGGTGGTAGTCGTGGATCCAGATATGGTCGTCCGGACCGGTATGGTCCGCAATCACCCGGGCGAACTTGCGGTTGACATCGCGATAGGCCCGCCAGTAACTCGGATCGAAATTGCAGCGTGTCTGCAAATCGTGGAACAGGGGCCACAATATCTCGTTGGCAAAACCGTGGTAATAGCCGTCCACCTCCTCGGCGGTAAGCGTCACCGGCTTGAAGGGATAGCCGGCATCCTTGACGGCATCCCGCAGAAGGCGATCGATATCGATGTCCTCCTCGTCCGTTGCGGTGCCCGGCCACCCGATCCACAGACCGCCGCGGTCCTTCAGGACCGGCGCCATGGCGGTCACCAGGCCGCCGGATCCCGGATCGGCCCGCCAGCGCCCTTCACCGCTTTGCTTCAATACGATGGGCAGTCTGTTGGAAACGATCACCAGCCGGTTCTTGGATGCTTGTTTCTTCTTCGCGTTCATAGTCGTTCCTCGCAGCATGAGATAGTTCCACCGAACGGTCAGGGGGTCGGGGGGAGGGCCGCGTCGGCCCCCAACTGACTGGACAGGTCCTGCAGGGCACTCTCCAGCCGCTCCAGGGCGCCGGAGGCCTCCTGATAGCGCTTGGCGCCGAGCGCCTCGAGATAGCCTGTGAAGGCCTCGTCGGCCTTGCGCACCAACTCCCGGGTCGATAGCTTGGCGCCGGACGGCAGGGCGGCCGGACGGGCGACCGTCTCGCCCAGCAGGCCTTCCAGGGCCTTGTCGAAGGTCTCCGCGTAGCTCAACTGGTCGTCGTGCATCACGGCCACCAGCCGCAGTTCGGGATAGGCCGCCGTCTCGGCCTGCAGATAGATGGGCTCCACGTAGAGCAGGGTCTGCTCCACCGGGATGGCCAGCACGTTGCCGCGGATCACGCGGGAGCCGCGCTGGTCCCAGAGCGTGAGCTGACCGGAGAGTCCCTTGAGGTCGTCGTTTTCTATGCCCCGCAGTTCGTCGATGCCGCTGATGTGGCGGTAGCTCGCGCCGGCGGAGGCGCGGAACCAGGGGGTGACGTTGACTTCGACGCTGGCGGCGGGTTCGATGACGAAGAGGGCGTCGGTGCCGCCGTGGCGCCGGCTGTCGTCGTACCAGCCGTCGTCGTGGTCGAACCAGTCCTCACGATACTGCACGCCGCCGCCGCCGATCAGGGCCTGCACGGTGATGTGCACGAGGTCGCTCGGGGCGATGGTGTACTCCATCATGAAGCCGCCGTAGCCCAAGTTGAGATAAAGCGGCTCGTTGTTCCAGCCGTACAGCTCCTGTGCTTCGGGACGCGCCCGCACGTCGGTCACCAGGCCGAAGCCGCCGATGCCCAGCATGAGCCGGTGATCGATCAGCCAGCCGCCGTAACCGCCGACCAGGACGGCGTCGGTGTTCTGGATGGAAGTGAAGCGCACGGACACGGCGCCGTAGCCGCCGTGATCGGCGTCCGATCCGAAGAGGGTTTCATGCTCCTGGGCGAGCAGGGGTGTTGTCAGAATCGAAATCAGCAGGAACATGCTGAGGTGTTTCATGGAATGAACTCCGGGTTAAAATGTGCGTGACATCAGATGACCGTGTTTCCGGTCCGTTTCTCATACGCGTCACTGCCGCGGATGTTTCGCCGCTGCACAGGCGACCGGTGTCGTGCGACAGCGAATATCGCGACATGTATCCCGCTTTCCAATTTTCTATATTCCGTCATGATAGAAATTCGCAATCTGCACAAATCCTTCAACGGCGACCTGCATGTGCTGCGGGGCGTGGATCTCACGATCGAGACGGGCGAGACCATCGCCATCGTCGGGCAGAGCGGCTGCGGCAAGAGCGTGCTGCTCAAGCACGTCATCGGCCTGCTCACCCCCGATGAGGGAGAGGTGACGGTCGACGGAAAAAACGTGCACGCCCTGAAAGAGGACGATCTCTATGCGCTGCGCGGTCGCTTCGGCTTTCTTTTCCAGGGCGCGGCGCTGTTCGACTCGATGACCGTGCGCGAGAACATCGCGCTGGGACTGGTGGAAAACCACTCCCTCGACGAGGACGCGCTGCGTCGCATCGTCGCGGAGAAGCTGGCCGTGGTCGGCCTGCCCGGCATCGAAAACAAGAAGCCCTCCGAGCTTTCGGGCGGCATGCGCAAGCGCGTGGGATTGGCGCGCGCCCTGGCGACGGATCCTGACTACCTGCTGTACGACGAACCCACGACGGGACTCGACCCGGTGATGTCGGATCAGATCGATGCGCTCATCGCGAAAATCACCGAACAGCTCAACGCCACCTCCATCGTCGTCACGCATGACATGTTCAGCGTCTACAACATCGTGCACCGCGTGGCGATGATGCACGAGGGACGCATTTATTTCGCCGGCACGCCCGAGGCGTTTCAATCATCGGATGATCCCGTCATCCGGGATTTCATTCGACGCTTCGGCACGGAGCGCAGTGCGCAGCGCGGCATGGAGGTGCGCGGGTGACGCAGGAGCGCAGCCGGAAAATATCGCTGAAGAAGGCTTCCCTCACACTGATCACCTCCGACGAGAATCGTTTCCGCATACGCTACCGGGACGAACTCAACGAGGCGCAGTACGAGGCCGCAACGCATCTCGACGGTCCTGCCCTGGTCGTTGCCGGCGCAGGAACGGGGAAAACCCGCACGCTGACCTATCGCGTGGCCCGGCTCATCGAGCAGGGCGTGCGCCCCGAATCCTTGCTGCTGCTCACCTTTACCCGCAAGGCGGCGCGGGAGATGCTGCGCCGTGCGTCGCTGCTGCTGGACGAACGCACGGAGCGCGTCTCCGGCGGCACCTTCCATTCATTCGCCAACGCGGCACTGCGCCGCCATGCCGGCGAGGTCGGGTACAGCAGCGATTTCACCATTCTCGATCAGGGCGATGCGGAGGACGTGATCAACCTGCTGCGCACGCGCCTGGGACTGGCCACACGCAGCAAGCGCTTTCCCAAAAAGCAGACGCTGCTGCGCATGTACAGCGCATCGGTCAACACGCTCACACCGCTGGACCTCGTGATCGCGAAGGACTTCGCGCAGTTCTCCGAGCAGGTGGACGACATCGAGAAGCTCGCGCAGGCCTATGTCGCCTACAAGCGGCAGAACAACGTCATGGATTACGACGACCTGCTGGTCAACCTCGTCACCCTCCTCGAGAAGCATGAGGGCATCCGGCAGAAAATGGGAGAGACGTATCGCTATGTCATGGTCGACGAGTACCAGGACACCAATCGGCTGCAGGCGCGCATCGTGCGGCAGCTCGCCGCGGCGCACAACAACGTCATGGTGGTGGGCGACGACTCGCAGAGCATCTACTCTTTTCGCGGGGCGAATTTCCGCAACATCATGGATTTTCCGAAAGAGTTCTCAGATGCGCGCGTGATCACGCTGGAGGAGAACTACCGCAGCACGCAGCCGATACTGGACTTCACGAATGAAATCATCCGTCTCGCGGCCGAGAAATACAGCAAGGAGCTGTTCACCAGCCGCGGCGACGGCATGACACCGGCGCTGATCTCGATGGAAGGGGAGAACACGCAGTCCCGCTTCATCGCGCAGCAGATTCTCGACCTGCGCGAAGAGGGAGTGCCCCTGAAGGAAATCGCCGTGCTCTTCCGTGCCGGGTATCACAGTTTCGACCTGGAAATCGAACTTGCGCGCGCCAACATCCCCTATGTCAAATTCGGCGGTCTCAAGCTGATGGAAACCGCGCATATCAAGGACATGCTGGCATACCTGCGCATCGTCGAGAATCCGAAGGACATCATTTCGTGGACGCGGGTGCTGATGCTCTGCGACGGGGTGGGACCGGTGTCCGCCGAGCGCGTCACAGACGAAATTCTCGGCGGACTCAATCCGCTTCGGGACAGCGCGGATGAACGCATCGGACAGATCGTCCGTGGCAAGGAAATCCCCGCGCTGCTGGACGTTCTCCGCGACATCGCCGCGCCCGCGATCGCGCCCGGCGACAAGGTCGAGCGGCTGCTGCGCTATTACACGCCCGTGCTGAAAGCGCGGTACGACGATCATCCCAAGCGTCTGAAAGATCTCGAGATGTTCCAGACCATCGCGGAACGCTACGGTCAGCTCAGCATCATGCTCACCGACATGGCGCTCGAACCGCCGAACGAGAGCGTGGAGGACCTGCTGCCCGACGGTCACGAGGACGAATACGTCACGCTCTCCACCATTCACTCCGCCAAGGGCCTGGAGTGGAACAGCGTCTTCGTCATGTACCTCGTGGACGGACGCTTCCCGGTCAGCGCCGCCGCGGAAAGCTCCGATTCGATGGAGGAGGAGCGCCGCCTGTTCTACGTCGCATGTACGCGCGCCAAGCAGCGATTGTACCTGACCTACCCCACAAACATCTACGATCGTGCCACGGGCACGATACTCAGCAAACCGTCGCGTTTTCTCGACGGCATACAGGATGATCTGCTCGAAGGCTTTGTGGTCGAACAGGATGACTGACATGCGACACAGAAATCTGCTTCTGCTGCTGGCACTGGCGGCACTGCTGTATGTGATGACCATGCCCATGGCGTATGTCATCGGTGATCCGTATGACGAACTGCAGTTCGTGCTCTCCTCAGAACCCGTATTCCGGCCCTACCATTTGCTGACGACGCTTCTCTACCGCGGTGGCGATCTGTTTCTGTCGTGGCTGCCCGGCGGTGCCATGCTGCATCTCCAGCTGCTCGTCATCAGCGCGGCACTGCTGGCGCTTGCTGGCATGGTGCGCACGGCAGATGGCAGGGAGGGGATGGCCGTCCTTGCCGGGGCTGTGATCGCCGTGTCGCATGCGTTCTGGCTGCACGGCAGCACTATCGAGACCGGCATGCCCGCGCTGGCGTCGCTGGCCTGGAGCGTGTGCGCCGCACTGCGCGCGCACCGTGCGGCGTCGGAAAGCGCCGGCTGGCGCGACAGCGCAGCACCGGATCGCTGGCGCATGCTGTCCGCCGCGCTGTTCTCACTCTCCGTGCTCCTGCACGTGCAGGCCATCATTCTTTTGCCCGCGCTGCTCATTCTGCAGCTTCCCCATGACCGGGGACGCGAACTGCGCAATGCGTCGCTCCGTATCGCCGGGACGATGCTGTTCTGCATCGGCGGCGCCTACCTCGTTGCCGGTGTCGGCGTGCTGGGCCACGCGAGCGTGTCCGAACTGTGGGGGTGGATGACGACACATCACAACGAGGAAAGTCTTGCGCATCTGCCCGGTGGCGCGATCGCCGTGGCGCGCAGCATTTCCGGACTGCTGCGCCTGTTCGTGGACATCGGCAGCGCAGGGACCGCCGTGCGCGGACTGCTCACCGGGCAGGGACTGGCGACGGTGGGCGTGCAGCAACTGCTGCAACTCACCGCAGCGACCCTCACTGTTCTCGCCGTGGCGCTGTGGACATGGTTCGGTCGACGTGCGAACCTCCGCATCACACTGGCCGCCGCCGTTGCCGCCGCATCCCTGCTTGCTTTCAACAGTTTCTGGCTCGGCAGCGACCCGCAGTTCTGGCTCGGGCTGCTGCCGTTTCTTTTTCCCGTGATGGCTGCGGGTATGTCCGCCGTGCGCCGGCAGTCCGCGCAGCGCTATGCGCTCGCGGGACTGATCGTGCTGCTCGCGGTGGCCAACCTGGGCAAACGCGAACCCTCGCTGCTGTTTCCCGGCGGCGACACGGCACATCGCCAGGCCTCTCTTTTCACCGAGAGGCATCAGGGCAGTCTGCTGCTCACGCCGGGCTCACGCTGGTCGTCGGCGCTCATATCGATGGATGCGCCCGTGCGAGTGCGTCAGATGTTCAAATTCGACCGCGTCGATGATCTCGGTGAGGAGTGCATGCGGCTGATCGAGGACGCGCTGCGGCGCGGTGACGCGGTGTTCGTCGAGGGACTTGAAGAGGTGCCACCGGAGATGGTCGGAATCTGGGAGAGCGTTGCCTCGCTGTACGGGGTGACCCGCGAGGGTCTGTCGGCGCAGCT
>CAJXSA010000248.1 GCA_913060595.1 uncultured Ignavibacteria bacterium | reverse complement strand
TGTACGCGTTCCTTTTTCCCGTCCGTGCGAATCTTATCCTGACCGAAGCGGACGGAGCCGTCGTGGAGGCGTTCAAACACACTCCGCCGCCCGCTGCGTATGCGCAGCTGACCTACGACAATGCGCCGCCGGAATGGGCTCCCGGGGATTTCGATGCCCGGGACGATGACAGCGCTTCTGCCATGCTGCGCACGCTGCGACCATGGCTGTCGGGGACACTCGCGAAGGAAATCCTGCATCGCGCAGGTGTCGATGCGAACACCGCCCGTGCGCTGCTGTCCCCCGCTGCGCGGGAGGGACTGCGCACTGCGCTGAACGCGGTGATCCGCGAATCCGCGCAGGGCCGCGGACATCTCTATCTGCAGGACCGCTTCCCTGTCAGCATCGCACCGGTCACCCTGCAGCATGTCTCCGCTGACGAACATGTCGAAGACGACATTCTCGCCGCGCTGTTCCTCTCCCTGCGCAGACGCTTCAGCGCCGGGGAATTGGCCGCGGTGCGCAAGCGCGTGCTCGACCGCGTGCTGCGGGAGCGCACCCGCGTGCAGCGTTCCCTCGACCGTCTCTCTTCACCGGATTCCCTGGCGAAGGACGCGGATGAATACGAGAAATTCGGCAATCTGCTGATGATACATCTCTACGATCAGCCCGAGCAGCAGGGACGCATGACCGTGCCGGATGTCTTTACCGATCCGCGCCTGGTCGTCAGCATTCCGCTCAAGGAGCGCACGACGGTTCTCGAAAACGCGCAGCGCTATTTCGGAAAGGCGCAGCAGGCCCGCGCATCGGTGTCCTACGTGCGCGAGCGCGCAGTCGCACTGAAGGAGCGCCTCGATATGCTGCGTGCATTCGAACAGGATATCCGGAACGCAGAAAATCTCAACGAACTGAAATCGCTGTTCAAACAGCAGGCAGCACTGATGAATGAACTCGGAATGACATCCCGCGGAGACAACGACGAGTCTCCCTTCCCCTTCCGTCGCTTTGTCGTCGAGGGCGGCTTCGAAGTATGGGCCGGAAAAAACTCCGCCAACAATGACCTGCTCACGGTCAGGCACAGCCGCCCCAATGACATCTGGTTTCATGCACGAGGCGTCGGCGGATCCCATGTCGTGCTGAAGGTGGGCAGCGCGGCGGGAAATCCCTCGAAGGAGGCCATACGCCAGGCCGCCTCCATCGCGGCGTATTACAGCAAACACCGGAACGCAAAGCGCGTCCCGGTGGCATATACGGAAAAGAAATACGTGCGCAAGCCGAAAGGCGCCAGTCCCGGCTCGGTGCTTGTCGACCGCGAGAAAGTGATCATGGCTGATCCCGCCCTCCCCTCCGAAGAAAGCTGAGCGCCGCCCTATTCGATGCGTTTCGCCGGCATGTCCCTGCCGCCCTGGTGCAGGGTGACACTTTCCGCCGGTGACGAACCGTCGCCGTGGAAGGTCAGGCTTGCTTCGACGACTTTCAGGTAAAACGCATTCTGGCTTGAGGGGAAAATTTCCACGCGCTGCTGTCCGGTGGCCTGCGTGAACATGCGGCTTCCCTCTCGCGTCACCGTCAGCACGAATCCCGGCTGCAGCTCATACTTCCCCGTGTAGCTCTCCAGCACGTCCTCTGCGATTTCCACGACCCGTTCCTCGACCTCCACGCCCATTTTTGCGAGCATCACCGGTGCGGTGCGGCTTCCCGGATTCATCTCCAGCGCCTTCCGGTACATTTCAATCGACTCTTCGTACCGCCCGGCCTCGTACAGCCCTTCTCCCATGCTGTCGTATGTGTTCGACGCATCCGGGTACGCGTCGATGTTCTTCTTGAAAACCGCGAGCGCTTCCGTGATATCACCACGCTGCAGATACCAGTAGCCGAGCAGGTTGAGCTGCGCCTCTGTAAAATCCCACTTCTCCGCTTCTTCTTCCTTCAGAGCGTCGTAGCGTTCGAGTGCCTCATCCATGCCCTCAGACATCTGTACCCGCGCGACTTCGTCGGCGATGGAAGGCAGGACGGGCTCGAGCGGCAGGTCGTACAGCACGCGCACGATGGCGTCGGCGACACGCTGGCTCGCTCCCTGCGCGTTGTCGAAGACCACGATGGTGTACGCATCTTCCGGAAGATACATGCACTGCGAGGTGAAGCCGTTGATGCCGCCGGAATGCGCGATCGCGCGAATTTTTCTGTCCCCGAGGTTCAATTCACGAATGCCGAGGCCATACCCGTAATTCTGCTGATACGGCGTCGTCATTTTCGAGTACGTCTCTTCACTGTCGAACACCTCACCCGTGTGCAGTGCGCGCGTCCAGCGATGCAGGTCGCCCACCGTGCTGTACATCATTCCTGCGGCGAAAGGCCAGGTCGTGCTCATGTATGCGGCGCGGTCCCAGCCCAGCGGGGAGCGGCGGTAGCCTTCCGCGAGCCGCGGCGTCACGACGCTGTTCTTCTCCAGGCCGCTGTTCTCCAGTGCCAGCGGTTCGAACAGATAGGTCTGCAGCGCCTTCTCATAGGACATGCTCGCTGCTTTCTCGATGATGACGCCGAGGATGAAATAGCCGCTGTTGTTGTACGAGAAATCCGTCCCGGGCTCGAATTCGAAATCAAGATGCCAGACCTTGGCGAGAACCGAATCCGGCGGCATGTCGCGCACCATGATATCTTCTCCGAACGCGGGAAGATTCGTGTAGCTGGGAATCCCCGAGGTATGGTTGAGCAGCTGGTGCACGGTCACGCGGCTTCCCTGTGGCTCCGGGTAATACGGAATATAATCGCGTATCACGGCGTCCAGTTCCACGGCGCCCGCCTCCACCATTTTCAGTATGACGGCTGCGGTGAACTGCTTTGTCACAGAACCGATGCGGTAACGCACGTCCGGCGCATTGGGAATGGACCAGGTGTAATCGGCCATGCCGAATCCCTTCTCGTAGAGGACGTCATCGCCCCGGGCGACGAGCACCGCACCGATGAAGGAACGCGCATTGAAATAGGCCTCAACAGCGGCATCGAGCTTCTCCTCGATATCCTGCGCCTGTGTGCGAAGGGTTGTGAGCAGGATCAACACGATGAGGACAGAACTGCGTATCAGGGTTTTCATGGCACTGCGCTCCTGTATGCGTACGGAAGGAAGGAATGATTACTTGTCGAATTCCGCTTCGCCTGTCACCGTGCCGAAGACGGTGTAGTTCTTCAGGTCCTGGTCGGCCTCGAAGCCGTATCCCTGCAGCTTTTCCGCGGGCGAGGTGATGGTGACGAAGCGGTCGCCGCGGACTTTGCGGTTGAGATTTTCCCAGAATATGTACTCGGTCTCGACCACGGTGCCGCTGTCGCTGCGGAACACCACGTCGTCGAAAGCCTCGAGGTCCTTGTGCACGTCGTCGACGCGTCCCCGCCTTGCGGTCAGCGTCGAAGTGTGCTCTCCGTCCCGTCCGTAAAAATCGACGACGAGGCCGCTGTCGATCAGCGTCTCGTTGCGGCTTTTGTACATGCGGATATGTCCCGCCACAAGAATCGCGCGCACCTGCCCGGAATCCGAAAACGTCACCGTCGAATTCCAGCTCTCCTGGTCGGGCAGTTCCTCGGGCACGGATTCCGCCACCGGCGGCTTCACTTTCTCCTCACATGCGCTCAGCGCTCCCGTGAGAAGAAGCAGCGCCAGCAGTATCGCTGCCACGGGGAAACGCCCGCCGCCGTCAGTCCGCATCGCCGCCTCCGCCGGTGAAAAGTCCGGGCTGGTCACGCCTGTCTGGGCGCGCCTTACCGAGCAGTCCGTATCCGGCGCTGGTCAGCTCCCTCCCGCGCGGCGTGCGGTGGAGATAGCCTTCCTGGATGAGATACGGCTCGTACACCTCCTCGATGGTCCCGGGCTCTTCTCCTACAGCGATGGCCAGGGTGTTGAGGCCGACCGGTCCCCCGCCGTATTTCTCCAGCATGCAGAGCAGGATGCGCTTGTCCATGTCGTCGAGTCCGTGCTCGTCGACGTCGAGAGCATTGAGTGCGTGATCGGCGATTTCCCTCGTGATGACGCCGTCTCCGATGACCTGCGCGAAATCGCGCGCGCGTCGCAGCAGACGATTGGCGATGCGAGGCGTGCCGCGGGAACGCCGGGCGATTTCGTTCGCTCCGCCCTTCTCGTCGATGGCGATGTCGAGAATGCCTGCGGAGCGCAGGACGATACGTTTGAGCTGCGCCACGTCGTAGTAGTCCAGGCGGTTGGTGATGCCGAAACGGGCGCGGAGCGGTGCGGTCAGCAGACCAGCCCGCGTCGTGGCGCCGATGAGGGTGAACGGTTTGAGTTCGATCTGCACGCTGCGCGCATTGGGCCCGGAATCGATCATGATGTCCAGGGTGTAATCCTCCATGGCGGAATACAGGTATTCCTCCACCACGGGCGAAAGACGATGTATTTCGTCGATGAACAGCGCGTCACCGTCCTCGAGCCCGGTGATCAGTCCGGCGAGATCGCCCGGCTTGTCGAGCACGGGTCCTGAGGTCATTTTCAGTGATGCGCCCATTTCGTTGGAAATGATATGCGCCAGTGTGGTCTTGCCCAGTCCCGGTGGACCGGTGAGCAATACATGGTCGAGCGCTTCACCACGCTGTTTCGCCGCGGTGATGAAAACGCGCAGGTTCTCGACGATGGATGCCTGGCCGGTGAAATCCTCGAAGCGCATCGGCCGCAGCGTGCGGTCGAGTTCACGGTCGCCCCTTCTTCCGTCGGGAGCGGTCAGGTCGGAATCGCGATGTTTATCCATGCGGGTATGATATGGTGTTCATCTATAGAAAATACGAACTATGAGCCGCGCGAAGAGGCTCAGCGTGCGAACAGGTACGCGCTGTCGACGAGACGGCTTTCCTCCCCGTCGTTGACGGCGTACTGTTTGCCTGACCAGAGTGAGGCGCCGCCGTGTTCGCCGCGCACGTTGAGTGCGTAGAAATTGACATTGAACGCGGGACGTCCTTCCTTGTCGCGCAGTCGCTTCATCTTCGTCTGTTCCGCGATGCGCCGGCAGGCCGCAAGGCAGGCGTCCGTCGGTGCGTCGCCTGCGCGCATGCGTTCGACGATCAGGAAACTCGCCAGAGACAGCAGGTTTGCCTCACCACGTCCTGTCGACCCCGCCGCGCCGACCTTCCCGTCCACGTACAAACCGGCACCCAGTATGGGGGAATCCCCCACACGGCCCGGTATCTTGTACGCCAGTCCGCTCGTGGTCGTGACTCCCGAAATCTCGGCACGGTCGTTGAGTCCGAGACAGTTGATCGTGCCGGTGGGACGCTGCACTTCCGCGCCGGTCAGCACGCCGATATCCCGTTCCTCCATGCCGTGTTCCGGCAGCCAGTCGTCCTTCGTGCTCAACCGTTCCTTCCACCGCAGCCATTTCTCGCGCGCGGCGTCAGTGAGCAGGTTCTCTTCCCGGAAACCGTGCGCGCGTGCGAAACGCAGGGCGCCCTCACCGACGATGAGAACGTGATCGCTGCGTTCGAGCACTTTCTGCGCGACCAGGGAGGGATTCTTGATATTGCGCAGCGCGGCCACACCGGCTCCGCGCATCGTGGGACCGTGCATGACGCAGGAATCCAGTTCCACCACGCCGTCCTCATTCGGGAGTCCGCCGTACCCGACGGTATCGTCGTCCGGGTCGTTCTCGACGATGTTCACACCGGCAATCACGGCGTCGAGCGTATCGTCACCGCGCCGCATGCCTTCGACGGCCCGGCGCGTCGCTTCCAGGCCGTTCGCGCTCGCGATGGAGACCGGCACGCGTCCCTGCGTGCGCCGCGACATGCTCTGTCCGGCAGTCTCTGAAAACAGCTCAGAGGGAGTGATTGCGGCGCTGGCACCGAAAAGTGCCGCGGCCTTGATGAACAGGCGTCTGGATAGCGAGGGAAAAACGTCCTTCATTGCTGCTCCTGTGTCTGCAGAACTCAATAACCGAAACGCCGTATCCACGTGGCGTTGTCGCGCCAGCCTTCGCGTATGCGCACGTGCAGGTCCAGGAAGACCCGGCGGCCGAGAAATTCCTCGATGTCTTCGCGTGCCGCCATGCCG
>CAJXSA010000247.1 GCA_913060595.1 uncultured Ignavibacteria bacterium | reverse complement strand
CACGTGCGCGCACTGCAGGCGAACGGCACGCCCGTCGCCAGCACGCCGCTGCCCGGCGCCGCCTCGGCTCCGGCCGACGGCGCAACACAGTCCACGGAAACAACGACAGAAACAGCACAGTAATCGCTATGGCCGTACTCGATCCCCAGACCTACACGTTCACCGACAAGGGCCGATTCGGCGTGTTCGCTCTCGCGGCTGGCATACTCGGCATCGCCCTCACCGCCGTCGGTGCATTCACCGATGCGCACACATTCTTCGCATCATGGCTGACCGCGTTCACGTTCTGGACCACGCTGGTTCTCGGCGCGCTGTTCTTCGTCCTGCTGCAGCACGCGACCGGCGCCGTGTGGAGCGTGGTGGTGCGGCGCGGCGCGGAAGCCCTGAGCATGACGCTGCCGCTGCTGCTGCTCGCCTTCGTGCCCGTGCTCTTCGGCATGCACGACCTGTTTCACTGGACGCATGAAGACGCCGTCGCATCGGACCATCTCCTGCAGTGGAAAGCGCCGTACCTGAACACGACCTTTTTCATCGTCCGCGCCGTCGTGTTTTTCGCCATCTGGATCGGCCTGGCCTGGGTGCTCAACCGGCATTCCCTGGCGCAGGACGAAGACCACGATCCGCGGCACACCATCAGCCTGCGCAAGATCAGCGCCGGCGGCATTTTCCTCTTCGCATTCAGCTTCACTTTCGCCGCCTTCGACTGGCTGATGAGCCTGCAGCCGCACTGGTACTCGACCATTTTCGGCGTGTACGTGTTCATCGGCGGTTTCCTCGCCGCGATGGCCTTCCTCACGCTGTTCTATCAGCAGCTCGACCGCGGTTCCCTGCTCGGCTCGGTGCTGAGCACGGAGCATTTCCACGACTTCGGCCGCCTGCTTTTCGCCTTCACCGTGTTCTGGGCCTACATCGGCGGCTCGCAGTATTACCTGATCTGGTATGCCAACCTGCCGGAGGAAACCATGTGGTTCCTCGCGCGCTGGGAAAACGGCTGGAAGACCGTCAGCATGGCGCTGATCTTCCTGCATTTCGTCGTGCCCTTCCTCGTGCTGCTGTTCTACCGCTTCAAGCGCAACATGATGATACTGCGCAGCATGGCGGTGATACTCGTGGTCATGCACCTGGTGGACATGTTCTGGCTGGTGATGCCGACCTTCGCGCACGACGGCGTGCATGTGTCCTGGATGCATTTCACCGCGGTGATCGGCATCGGCGGACTGGTGCTGTGGATGTTCTGGAACCGCTACACGGCGCATCGCGCCGTGCCCGCGCATGACCCGAAACTGGCGGATTCCATCGCCCACCGGGTATAGCGCCCAAGGAGTTAGAGACCGTTTCGCATGATTGACGTCAGACCACTCAATATTCCCGGTAAAAATGGCGATGCGCCCGGCGCACCGGCCTGCTATCACTGCGGCGACCGCTGCGACGGCACGGACATCGCCATCGGTGACAAGTACTTCTGCTGCAACGGGTGCAAAACGGTCTACGAACTGCTCGCGGAAAAGGATCTCTGTGATTACTACGACATCGACGACGCGCGGCGCGGGAAAAGTCCGCTCGACAGCGGCTATTCCCATCGCTATGACTATCTCGACGACGAGACCGTGGCCGCGCAGCTCATCGACTTCGCCGACGGCGACACGCGCATGGCAAGCTTCCGCATTCCGTCCATGCATTGCTCGTCCTGCATCTGGCTGATCGAACGCCTGAGCGCATTCAATCCCGGCGTCGTCGCCTCGCGCGTGAACTTCCCGCGCAAGGAAGCCACCATCACGTGGAACGCGACGAAAATCAGCCTGCGCGAGGTGGTCATCCTGCTCGCCTCCATCGGCTACGAACCCTACATCTCGCTGCAGGACGTCGCCGAGAAACGCAAGCATGTCGGCGACCGCAAGCTGTACTACCGCATCGGCATCGCCGGCTTCGCCTTCGGCAACATCATGCTGCTCAGCTTCCCGGAATATCTGGTCGGCGGCGGGGAAATGGATCCGCTGTTCCGCACCGTGTTCCGCTACCTCAACGTGCTGCTGAGCATTCCGGTGTTTTTCTACAGCGCCAGCGAATACTTTACCTCGGCCTGGGCGGGACTGCGGCAGCGCTACCTGAACATCGACGTGCCCATCTCCCTCGGCGTCTTCATCCTCTTCTCCCGCAGCCTCTACGAAATTTTCACCGCGACGGGGGCGGGCTTCCTCGACAGCTTCACCGGACTGGTGTTCTTCCTGCTCATCGGCAAGATCTTCCAGAAGAAGAGCTATGACGCGCTGAATTTCGACCGGGATTTCCGCTCGTATTTCCCGCTGTCGGTGGCGCTGAAAGACGACGAGGGCGAGCACAACATTCCCCTCACCCGCCTTTCGGTCGGCGACCGCATCGTGATCCGCAACCAGGAGCTGGTGCCGGCCGACGCGGTGCTGCTGCGCGGCGAAGCGAACATCGACTACAGCTTCGTCACCGGCGAGGCCGACCTGATCGCGAAGAAAAGCGGCGACCGCATTCACGCCGGCGGACGGCAGGTGGGACAGGCCATCGAGCTGGAGGTCATCAAGGACATCGAGCAGAGCTACCTGACGCGGCTCTGGAACAACGACGTGTTCACGAAAGAAGCGCACGGACGCCTCACGGCCATGGTCGACCGCATCAGCAGGCATTTCACTGCCGTGGTCCTGCTCATCGCCTTCGGCGCCGCCGCGTACTGGTGGTTCGCCGACCCGAACATCGTCACCACCGTGTTCACCGCCGTGCTCATCGTCGCTTGTCCCTGCGCGCTCGCGCTCTCTTCCCCCTTCGCACTCGGATCGGCGCAGCGCATTTTCGGCAACAACGATTTTTACACGAAGAACACCGAAACCGTGGAGATGCTCGCGCGCATCGACACCATCGTTTTCGACAAGACCGGCACGCTGACGCAGACCGGCAGCACACAGGTGCGCTGGCACGGACCGGCGCTCGGCGACGACGAACGCATGCGCGTGCGCTCCCTGCTGCGCCAGAGCACGCACACGCTCAGCCGGCAGATCTTCGCCGCCCTCGACGGCGAGCAGGCGCATGAAGTGACCGGGTACGAAGAGGTACCGGGAAAAGGCATCGAGGGCGTGGTCGAAGGCCGCCGCATCATGATCGGTTCCGCCGAATGGGCCTGGCGCGAAAGCGCGGCAGCTGCGGACGCCGGCAGCACCGCCGTGTACGTCGCCATCGACGGCGTGCCGCGCGGACATTTCACTGTGCCAAATCTGTACCGCGAGGGACTGAGCGACCTGGTCGCCGCAATCCGCGACGGCTACCGTCTCTACATTCTCTCCGGCGATTCTGACCGCGAAGAAGCGCGGCTGCGCACGGTGTTCGGCGATGACGTGCCCATGCATTTCCATCAGACGCCCGAGGACAAACTCGAATTCGTGCAGCGTCTGCGTGCGCAGGGCGCCCATGTCATGATGGTGGGCGACGGACTCAACGACGCGGGCGCGCTGAAGGCGGCCGACGTCGGCATCAGCATCTCCGAGGATATCAACACGTTCTCGCCCGCCTGTGACGGCATACTTTCGGCGAGTGAATTCGGCATTTTCCACCGCCTGCTGGCGTTTTCGCGCACCAGCGTCAGCATCGTGAAGGCCAGTTTCGTGATATCCTTCGGCTACAACATTGTCGGACTGAGTTTCGCGGTGGCGGGCATGCTCTCGCCGCTGGTCTCGGCCATACTCATGCCCGTCAGTTCCGTTTCCGTTGTGGCCTTCACCACCATCGCGACACGGCTGATGGCGCGGCGGAAAGGACTGCGCTGATCATGTACGTGATGTTCGTTCTCATCGGCTTCAGCCTGCTCGTCGCCCTGATCTTTCTCGGCGTGTTCATCTGGGCCGTGCGCTCCGGACAGTTCGAGGATCATTACACTCCGTCAGTGCGGGCACTGTTCGACGATGAAAAAAAGATGAAATCGGAAAACGAGAATACAAGTAAACCTGATACTCAAGAACAGAGGAGTACGGATTAATGGAAGTGGAAAAATTCCGTTATGACAACCAGATCGTTCGCATGTTCCTCTTTGCGACGATACTCTGGGCGATCGTCGGCTTTCTGGTCGGCCTCGTCATCGCCCTGCAGCTCCCCTTCCCCGGGCTGAATCTTTCGTCGGCCCTGACCTTCGGGCGACTGCGTCCGCTGCACACCAACGCGGTCATCTTCGCCTTCGTCGGGAACGGCATTTTCCTTGGATACTATTACTCGGCGCAGCGTCTGCTGAAAACACGCAACTACAGCGACCTGCTCTCCCGTATCCATTTCTGGGGATGGCAGCTGATCATCGCCTCCGCGGCAATAACGCTGCTGTCGGGCTTCACCACGTCCAAGGAATACGCCGAGCTCGAATGGCCGATCGACATCGCCATCGCCGTCGTCTGGGTGGTGTGGGGCATCAACATGATCGGAACCATTCTCAAGCGCCGCGAAAAGCACATGTACGTGGCGATCTGGTTCTACATCTCCACGCTGATCACGGTGGCCGTGCTGCATATCGTGAACAGCATCGAAGTACCGGCCGCCTTCCTGAAAAGCTATCCCGTCTACGCCGGCGTACAGGACGCCCTTGTGCAGTGGTGGTACGGTCACAACGCCGTGGCCTTCTTCCTGACCACGCCCGTGCTGGGACTGATGTACTACTACCTGCCGAAAGCGGCGGAGCGGCCGGTGTACAGCTACAAGCTGTCCATTATCCACTTCTGGGCGCTGATATTCATCTACATCTGGGCCGGTCCGCATCACCTGCTGTACTCCTCCACGCCGGACTGGGCGCAGTCGCTGGGCACCGTGTTCTCCATCATGCTGATTGCACCGAGCTGGGGCGGCATGCTCAACGGCCTTCTCACCCTGCGCGGCGCATGGGACAAGGTGCGCAACGACCCGGTGCTGAAATTCTTCGTCGTGGCCGTCACGGCCTACGGCATGGCGACCTTCGAGGGACCGATGCTTTCGATCAAGAGCGTCAACGCCCTGTCGCATTTCACGGACTGGACCATCGCGCACGTGCACGTCGGCGCCCTGGGCTGGAACGGCTTCATGCTGTACGGCATCATCTACTGGCTGACGCCGCGCATCTACAACACCACGCTGTTCTCCCGCAAGCTTGCCAACGCGCATTTCTGGCTGGGCACGCTGGGCATTCTCTTCTACGTCATTCCGATCTACTGGGCAGGCATCACGCAGGGCCTCATGTGGAAGGAATTCACTCCGGACGGCGTCCTGCAGTATCCGAACTTCCTCGAGACCGTTCTGCAGCTCATCCCGATGTACATCCTCCGCGTGATCGGCGGTTCGCTGTACCTCGTCGGTGCGCTGATCGGCATATACAACACCATCCGCACCATTCGCGCCGGAAAATTCGTGCGCGAGGTGGAGGCCGAAGCACCCCCGCTCCGCGCCTCGCATGCAGGTGAAGAGAAAACGTACTGGGGACACCGCTGGCTCGAGTCGCGTCCCATACAGTTCACCATTCTCTCCTTCGTGGCCATCGCCATCGGATCGGTGCTGCTCAACGTCCCCGTCTTCGTGGTCAAGTCGAACATACCCACGATCGCCAGCGTCAAACCCTACACACCCCTCGAGGTGGAGGGCCGCGACATATACATCAAGGAAGGCTGCGTCGGCTGCCATTCGCAGATGATACGCCCCTTCCGCTCCGAGACTGAGCGCTACGGCGAGTACAGCAAGGCCGGCGAGTACGTCTACGACCACCCCTTCCTCTGGGGATCGAAACGCACCGGACCGGACCTGCACCGCGTGGGACGCAAGTATCCCGACGCATGGCATTACAATCACATGCTGGATCCGACGACCATGTCGCCCGGTTCCATCATGCCGCCGTATTTCTGGCATATCACCGACCGGCTCGATTACAGCGACCTGGAAGCGAAGATTTCCGCCCTGCGCAGCGTCGGCGTTCCCTACCCGCCGGACTATGAGCGCACGGCAGCCGAGGATTTGAAGAAACAGGCGGAGGAAATCGCCAAAACGCTGAAGGAAAGCGGCATCGAGACCAGCTGGGATC
>CAJXSA010000246.1 GCA_913060595.1 uncultured Ignavibacteria bacterium | reverse complement strand
GCATCTACGGCGCAGAAAACGACAATGACAACAGCAACAACACTTCCGTGATCGATATCGTCGCCACGTGGAGTCCGATCCCGCTGCTCAGCGTCGGTGTCAACGCCGACTTCGGCTCCTCCGCCGCAGCGGCCGCGGAAGGTGAGGACGCATCCTGGACGGGCTTCGCGGGCTATCTGCGTTTCAATCTCGCGCAGACCTTCTCCCTCTCCCTGCGCGGCGAACAGTTCGACGACGCCGACGGCATTCGCACCGGCACCGTGCAGAAGCTGACCGAGTTCACCATATCGCCGGAATACCGCCCCGCAGAGAATTTCATCCTCCGCGGCGACTTCCGCCTCGACTCTTCCGACAAGGAAGTGTTCGAAGACGGGGCAGAGATGTCCGACGGGCAGTCCACCATCGGTCTCAACGTGATCTTCCTCTTCTGATCCCCCTCCTTCCACTCTTCGAGAGCGATGAGCGGCAGCCCTCCTTCCCGGCTGCCGCTTTTTATTTCCCCCCGGAAATCTCGATTTTTCTTTCTCGCGGCCCACGACACAAATCCAGTATGCACATGCGCACCGTTCTCTTCCTCCTTTTCCTCGCAAGCACCCTGTCACTGCACGCGCAGGACAACCTCCTGCAGCGCGCGCTCGACGGATTCGGACTCGATTCCTCCACCGTCGGCTATCGTCCGCTGTCGACCTGGAACGCGGCCACACGCGACGATCCCTTCCGCCTGCATTATTTCGACGATCTGCTGGCGCGCCCGCTGAAGATTCCGGCGTTTACGCGCAACATGCTCTGGCGCTACCGCCTCTGGGCGACGGGGGACAGCAGCAACTTTCCCCGCACGACGCTCGCGCAGATCCGTCCGCTGTCGGCACTGGTCATGAACTCGGCGCGGAACCTGGGACTGGACGTGGGGAAATACGGCTACGACTACGCCCCGGACATCACCACGGAAGCGCCGCTGGCCGATGCCATTGAAGGAATGTATGCCGACATGGGGCGGGAGATGGGCGACAACATCGTGTATTCGCTGCCTACGCAGCACTGGTCGGATATCCGCGGACGTGTCGAAACACAGATCACGCCGCTGCCCCTGCCGCTGCGGCAGTCGCTCGCCCGCATGGCGGAAGCCGTGCGCGAGGCGCATCGCTGGCGCAACCGCTCCCTGCACGGCATCCCCGCCGCCCAGTGGCAGCACATATTCTACAGCACCACGCTGGAGGAATCGCAGTGCGATGCGCATACATTCGACCAGGTGGTCTACGACGCGGCGGTGGCCTTTGACGCAAAATCCGCCTCCTGGGGCGCGATGCTGCTCGCACAGGCCGTGGAGAAAGAGCTGCCCCTGCTCAGGGAATACGCGGGCAGCGCATACGCGGTCGACATCCCCACGCCCATGGGACGCATCCTGCTGGCGGGCGGTGGCGACGACACGCATTTCGCGCCGGACTGCGCGCTGCTGGTCGATCTCGGCGGCGACGACAGCTATCTCGGCGCCACGGGCGCGAGCCGCCACGATCTCCCCGTGTCCGTCACCGTCGATATCGCCGGGAACGACACGTACACGAGTCCGCATGAGAAAACGCCCGCACAGGGCGCCGGGGTACTGGGCATCGGCATGCTGCTGGACTGCGAGGGCAATGACCGCTACGAGGCGCATTCCTTCTCCCAGGGCTGCGGGCGCTTCGGCGTCGGCGTGCAGTATGACGCCGCCGGCAACGACGAATAAGTCAGCCGGGGCTTCAGCCAGGGCGCGGGACTGTACGGCATCGGCGTGCTGCTCGATCGCGCGGGCGATGACGCCTACAACACGGTGTATTACGCGCAGGGCTACGGATTCTCCGGCGGCTGCGGTCTGCTGATGGATATCGCCGGAGACGACCGCTACATCGCGGACGATACCGACCTCGTGCACATCGGCGATGAAACACCGAAGCACAACGAAAGCGACGCACAGGGCTACGGCGCCGGTCGCCGCGGAGACCACACCGACGGACACAACATGTCCGGCGGACTCGGCATACTCGACGATCTCGATGGCGACGACTTTTACTCCGCCGGCGTGTTCGCCCAGGGCAGCGGCTACTGGTTCGGCTACGGCGTTCTCAACGACGAGCGGGGCGACGACCGCTACCGCGGCGTCTTTTTCAATCTCGGCGCATCCGCGCATTTCGCCATCGGCGTGCTCTTCGACAACGAGGGCAACGACCAGTCCGACCTGGTGATGACGCTCGGATTCGGCACGGCGCACGACGGCTCGGCAGCCTTTTACATCGACGTCGACGGCGACGACGTCTACACCATGTCTGCCGCAGACGAGCGGGCCGTCAGTCTCGGCAGCTCGCTGAACAACTCCTTCTCCCTTTTCGCCAACATTCGCGGCAACGACCGCTACGCCCCGGTCGGCAATACGATGGGCTACAGCATGGCGCGGCGCGGCGGGGAATGGGCGCAGTACGGTCCGACCACCGGCCTGTTCTTCGACATCGGCGGCAGCGACGAGTACCTGGCGGGACCGGGCAGTGAAAACGGCAGCTGGAAAGAGCACCACGACGTCGGACGCGGCCTGTATGGTTTCGGCATCGACACGGACGCCGGGCTCATCCGTTTCGAGCGTGAATGATGCCCGCGTTTTCTCATGTGCCGGATTTTCGTAAACTAGAAGATTGCAATTGTTGAACACAACTGTGTGGCGGAACGTCGGACATGGCAAAGAAGCAGCAGAATACACTCGAAAAAATCGTCTCCCTCGCCAAGCGGCGCGGTTTCATCTTCCAGTCCTCCGAAATCTATGGCGGACTCAACGGCTGCTGGGACTACGGTCCCCTCGGCGTCGAGCTGTTGCGCAACGTGAAAGACGCATGGTGGAAGTTCATGACATACCGCGACGATGTCGTCGGTCTCGACGCATCCATCCTGATGCACCCGCGCGTATGGGAAGCCTCCGGCCACGTCGAGAACTTCACCGATCCCATGGTGGACTGCAAGCAGTGCAAAAGCCGCTATCGTCTGGACGTGCTGTACGAGTCCTACAACGAAAAGCGCCGCAAGAAAATCGCCGATGCGTACGCGGAGCTGCTCGCCGCGAACGGCGGGGATGCCGAGGCATTCAAGGCCACGCCCCGTGAGCAGCAGATGGAAGTGTCCGGCGACGCGCTCGTCGACGACGCCGCCGTCTTCGAATACATGAACGAGAAACAGCTGCTGGTCTGCGCCAACTGCGGCGGAGCGGGGACGTACACCCTGCCGCGCAAGTTCAATCTCATGTTCAAGACCTTCGTCGGTCCCGTCGAGGACAGCAACGCAGTCGTGTTCATCCGTCCGGAAACCGCCCAGGGCATATTCGTGAATTTTGCGAACGTCTCGCAGTCCACACGGCAGAAACTCCCCTTCGGCATCGCACAGATCGGCAAGGCCTTCCGCAATGAAATCAACACGAAGAACTTTCTGTTCCGCACGCGCGAATTCGAACAGATGGAAATGCAGTTTTTCGTCAAGCCCGGAAGCGACGACCAGTGGTTTGAAACCTGGCGCGACCTGCGCCTGCAGTGGTTCATCGATCTCGGCATCACGCCGGAGAAGCTGCGCATGAAGCCGCACGCCGAGGACAAACTCGCGCATTACGCCAAGGCCGCATCGGACGTGGAATACGAATTCCCCTTTGGCTGGGGTGAAATCGAGGGCATTCACAACCGCACGGACTACGACCTCAGCCGGCACCAGGAGTTCTCCGGCAAGAGCATGGAGTACTACGACCAGGAGGCGGACGAGAAATTCGTTCCGTACGTCATCGAGACCTCCGCGGGCGCGAGCCGTTCACTGATGGCCTTTTTGGTCGACGCCTACGAAGAGGAAGAACTCGAGAAAGAAACACGCACGGTGCTGCGCTTCCATCCGCGCCTCGCTCCCTTCAAGGCCGCCGTTCTGCCCCTGGTCAACCGTGACGGCATGGACGACATCGGCATGACGCTCTACCGCGATCTCCAGAAGGAATACAAGATCTTCTACGACGACAGCGGTTCGGTGGGCCGCCGCTACCGCCGCCAGGACGAGATCGGCACCCCGTACTGCATCACCGTCGACTCGCAGACGCTGGAAGACCAGACCGTCACCGTGCGCGACAGGGACACGATGGACCAGGAGCGCGTTCCAGTCGACGGCCTGCGCGGATATCTCGCAGCGAAACTGGCCGGCTGACCTGCGCACAACCGAAACAAAAAAGGCTCCGCACTGCGGGGCCTTTTTCTGTCATCGACAATTTCGCGCATGGGACGCTGTCATTCTATCCGTGCTTTGCGTTCGATGCGCGCGCGCAGACTGTCCGCGACTTCGCGGGCGACGGCGGAGAGTTCGGGATTCGTTTCGGCAATCTGCTCCGTCCGTTCGATGCGCCGCTCTGCGAGAATGCGCGAGAGCTTCAGGCCGTAGTCCATGCCGTCATCGAGAAAAAACTGCAGTTCTTCCGCCGGCGGTTTCCTGACAGGGGGCAGTTCACCGATGTCCGGTGCCGGACGGTAGAAAATGACGACGCCGAGAATGATGACGGACGCGACACCAACGATTATGAAAAGGTTTTTTGACAGACGCACGGCGTAATACTCGCTCCATGTTCACATTTCTTTTTAAACTACGGGAAATTTCAATGAGATGGCAGAATCGGCACAACATATGAGCGATGGCGAAGAGGAGTCGGTGCTCCGCGCGACCGATGTGACGGTACGCTACGGGGCGACAACCCTTTTTGAACGGCTGGATCTCTCGCTCATGCGCGGTGAGCTTCTGCTGCTCACCGGTCCTTCCGGCGGTGGAAAGAGCTCCCTTCTCCGCGTGCTCGCACGCCTGCAGCCGGCCACGGCAGGCACACTCTGGCTCGACGGAAGCGACGCTGCGGACATCGCGCCGCCGCTCTACCGTCGCCGCGTCGCCTACATGCAGCAGCAGCCTGTCGTCCTGGAGGGAAGCGTGCGTGAGAATCTCCTCCTGAGTTTCCGCTACGGGGACGCCGCGCCGCCTGAGGACGCCCTGCTGCGCGCGTGGCTGAAACGTCTTGACCTCGGCCGCATGTCTCTTGATCGGGACGCCGCGGATCTTTCCGTCGGCGAGCAGCAGCGCTGCGCACTCCTGCGCCTGCTGCTCATGCAGCCGGATGTGCTGCTTCTCGACGAGCCGACATCCGCCCTCGATCCTTCTGCCGCGGCGGCACTCGTCGATGTCGTGTGCACGCTGCACGCGGAGGAATTTCTGAGCACGATCTTCGTCTCACATGCGCTGCCGGATCTGCCCGCCGGCCTTGCGCGGCGGCATGCGCTTCTCGCGAACGGCCGGCTGGAGACCCATCCATGAGCGGAGCACTCGATATCGGGCTTCTGCCGCTGAGCCTCGTTCTCGTCTTCGTGCTGCTCGCCGGTGCGGCATCGCTGAAAATGCAGCTCGGTCTCGAACGCGATCTTCTCTGGGGCACACTTCGCACCGTTGCCCAGCTCGTGCTGCTCGGCTTCGTCCTCACGTGGATTTTCCAGGTGCGCGAATGGTATATCGTGCTCGCGGTGTATACGGCCATGATATTCTTTGCCGCGCGCATCATTCGCGGACGCGTGCACAGCGGGAGTGTGCGCCTTTTCTTCCCCGTCTTCCTCAGCATGCTTCTCAGCTACATGATTGTCTCTGTTTTCGTGGTCACGCTCATCGTCGACGCCGAGCCCTGGTACCGCCCCGATTATTTCCTGCCGCTGGGCGGCATGATCATCGGGAATTCGATGAACGCCATCGCCATCTCTCTCGATCGCCTTTTCACTGACCTGTCTCGCCGCCGGCAGGAGATCGAACTGCGCCTGGTCTGCGGTGCCACGGCGCGGGAGGCGTCTGCAGACATCGTGCGCGACGCCGTGCGTGCCGGGATGATCCCGAGCATCAACGCCATGATGGGCGTGGGGCTGGTTTTCATTCCGGGGATGATGACAGGACAGATACTCGCGGGCAGCGATCCGTTCGTCGCGGTGAAATACCAGATCATGGTCATGCTCATGCTCGTCGGTTCGACGGCACTCGGCAGCCTGCTCGTCGTTTCACTTCTGCGGTCGCG
>CAJXSA010000245.1 GCA_913060595.1 uncultured Ignavibacteria bacterium | reverse complement strand
GCCGCAGCCGGCGTGTTCGCGGAGCGTGGCAGCCGCCTGCCCGTCATCGTCTCCGTTACCATCGAAACCATGGGCACAATGCTCATGGGCACCGAAATTTCCGCGGTGCTCGCCACCATCGATCCCTACGACATCGTCACTGTATTCGGCATGAACTGTGCGACGGGACCGCAGGAGATGGAGGAAAATCTCCGGTATATCTGCCAGAACTCCCCCCGGCCGGTATTCGTCATGCCCAATGCGGGCATTCCGGAAAACGTCGGCGGACAGAGCTGCTACAGGCTCACTCCTGATGAGCTACAGCAGTCCATGCGGCGTTTCATCTCTGAATTCGGCGTTTCCATCATCGGGGGCTGCTGCGGAACGACGGCGGAACATATTTCCCTGCTCGCAGCGCTCGTCCGCGAAGTGAAACCCGCAGCGCGGCAGGTAGAAGACGCCCCGGCCGTGTCCTCGCTGTACTCCTCCGTTCCCATGCACCTGGATCCCGCGCCGCTGCTCATCGGCGAACGCTGCAACGCGAACGGTTCGAAGAAGTTTCGCGAGCTGCTGCTCGCCGACAGGTACGACGACATCGTGGCCATGGGAAAAGAACAGATCCGCGAGGGTGCGCACCTGCTCGACATCTGCACGGCATACGTGGGACGCGACGAGGTGCGGGACATGCGGGAAGTGGTCTATCGCTTCAACACGCAGATCAGTCTCCCGCTGATGATCGATTCCACCGAACTGCCCGTCATCGAAGAGGCGCTCATGCATTACGCCGGCAAGGCCGTCGTCAATTCCGTCAATCTCGAAGACGGTGAGGAACGACTTGCCGCCGTCCTGGCGTTGTGCAAGATGTACGGTGCCGCCGTGGTCGCGCTTACCATCGACGAGGACGGCATGGCGAAAACGGCGGAGAAGAAGTTCCAGATCGCCGCGCGCATTCGATCCCTGGCGACGGAGAAGTACGGTCTGCGGGACGAGGACATTATTTTCGATCCGCTGACGTTTACGCTCGGCAGCGGGGATGAAGAATTTCGGCGCAGCGCGATGGAAACCGCGGAGGCGATCCGGATGATCAAAAAGGCCTTTCCGCGCTGCTTCACCAGTCTCGGGGTTTCCAATGTGAGCTTCGGGCTCAATCCCCGTGCACGGCATGTGCTCAATTCCGTCTTCCTGCACCATGCCTGCGAAGCCGGACTCGACATGGCCATCGTGCATGCGAGCAAAATAATGCCGCTCTACAAAATCGACGACGAAGGCGGAAAGATCGCCACCGACCTCATTCTCGACCGCCGGGAATGGGCGTCCACCTGAGCCAACGACATAGAATTCATGCAATAGAGGAGAAACGACAGAATGAAACTCGTCACATTCGAACACAACGGACGACGCCTGCTGGGTGCGCTCGTCGAGAACAGCATCATGGACCTGCAGGCCGCGCATACGATGCAGCGCTACACGCAAAAAGAAGGCGACGACCTGCTTCCGAATGAAATGAACGCCTTCCTGCGCGGCGGAGACGCAGCACTGGAGACGGCGCGCAAGGTGGAAGCCTGGTTCCGCGCCGAAGGCATGCCCGCCGAAGTCGAGGGCGAGACCATCGCCTACGAGGCTTCCGCGGTGCGCCTGCTGGCACCGGTGCCGCATCCGACGTCCGTTCGCGACGGCTACGCCTTCCGTCAGCACGTGGAGACCGCACGGCGCAACCGTGGCGTCGAAATGATCCCTGAATTCGATGAGATTCCCATTTTCTATTTCACCAACCACAACGCCATTACCGGTCCGGGCGAAGTGGAGGTCATGGAAATGCATCTCGACCGCATGGACTTCGAGCTCGAATGCGCCATCGTCGTCGGCAAGGAAGGGAAAAACATCTCCGCCGCTGAAGCGGACGAGTACATCGCGGGGTACATGGTCATGAATGACTGGAGCGCCCGCGCACTGCAGATGCACGAGATGAAGCTCAACCTCGGACCGGCCAAGGGCAAGGATTTCGCAACGTCCATCGGACCGTGGATGGTGACCAAGGACGAACTCGCCGACAAACGCATTCCGGGTGAGAACGGCGAAACCTACGACCTGGTGATGACCGCATCGGTGAATGGCGAGGAAGTCAGCCGCGGCAACCTCAATGATATGAGCTGGACCTTCGCACAGATACTCGAGCGCGCCTCCTATGGCGTGACGTTGCATCCGGGCGACGTCATTGGCTCCGGCACCGTCGGCACGGGCTGCTTCCTTGAACTCAACGGATCGAAAATCTACGACCCGGCCTGGTGGCTCAAGGACGGCGACACTGTCGTCTGCAGCATCGAGCGCCTTGGCTCACTCGAGAATTCGCTCAAAAAAGTCGGATAACACAATGAAGACCATCGATCCCCGCGAGCACCCGGTGCCCTTCGTGCACCGGACCCTGCTCAGCGGTGTCGCACCCCGTCCCATCGCCCTCGTCGCCACGGTCGACGGCGAGGGGCGGCACAACCTATCCCCGTATAGTTTTTTCAACGCCTTTGGCGCCAATCCTCCGGTCATCGTGGTTTCCCCTGCCTACCGCGGCAAGGATGGCACGGCCAAGCACACATTTGAGAATATCCGCGACACCGGGGAGTTCACCGTCTCCGCGGTATCGTATTCCATGGTTGAGCAGATCAGCCTGGCCTCGTCGGACTATGACCGCGGCGTGGACGAATTCGAGAAAGCCGGCTTCACCAAGCTTACGATGGATGTCGTGGCGGCGCCCGGCGTGGCGGAATCCCCGTTTGTCATGGAGTGCCGCCTGCTGCAGCACGTCGACACCGGCGGGAAGCCGGGCAGCGGCAATCTCATGATCGCGGAAGTCCTCCGCTTTCACGTCCGCGACTCTGCCTTCGAGGGGGAGCGCATCGATCCCCGCCGTCTCGATCTCGTCGCGCGCATGGGATACAACTGGTACTGCCGCGCCAGCGGAGACGCGCTGTTCGAGCTTCCCAAGCCCGGACACAACGGCATCGGGGTGGACGCGCTTCCCTCGCACATACGCGAGAGCAGCATTCTGACAGGGAATGATCTCGGCAAGCTCGCCGGCGTCGCATCGCTGCCGGACGCGGATGCCGTTCTCGCCCGCTGGCTGCAGATGAGCGCGGAACTCATGCCGGATAGCGCCGGGCCCGACCTTTTTGAAACGGAGATGCGGACGGGCAGCGCGCAGCGTGCGGTCACCGCACTGCTCCGCGCGTGGAAATACGGCGACCGCGACGATGCACATACAGCCGCGCACCTGCAGCGCTGTGTTCAGACCGCGCTTGCGTCTGACGACCTGGAGCTGGCATGGGAATGCGCTTTGATGGCAGACCCCGCGCGCATCGCCGCACTGCGTGGTTGACCTGATCCGCGGATGCGTATCATCGGATTTTTCGTACTTTACCCTATGGCTATTCACGAATCACGAGCATCATGAGCACTCCGCAGACCCCGCTTCAGGAAACCCTGGCGCGCTGGTATACCGTCCGGCGCGGCTTCATTCGTGAACTGAACCAGATTCCTCCCGCGCGACTGACCTTCCGCGCGACGCTCGAGGCGCGCAGCATTCTCGACATCGTGCACCATGTGCTCGAGTTTTCCGTCATCACCGTCGAGGAACTGGTGCGGGAAGACACCAACCTGCACCGCGCAAGCATGGCGCAGCTGGCCAACGTCTACGCCCCGAACATCACGCGCGCCGACTCACAGGAGAAACTGATCAACCTGCTGGTCGAGCAGTACCGGGACGCGGAGGAGCGCCTTTCGTCGCTGGGCGACCTGCACATGCTGCAGCTGGTGCCCAAGCTCGACGGTTCGCATGAAACGCGCATCGCGCTGCTGCAGGAGTGCATTCAGCATGAAATGTACCATCGCGGACAGCTGACGGTCTATATCCGTCTCCTCGGTCTCGAGCCTGCGCTGACGCGCGACATGCACACGGCCATGCCGGGCAGCTTCAACCCCGGCGCCGTGGATTAACCTGCTTTCATTTCAACGTTCTATACGGAGTACACACCCTATGGCACAATCATATGACGTCGTTGTCGTCGGTGGCGGCCCCGGAGGGTACGTCGCGGCCATTCGCGCATCCCAGCTGGGACTGAAAACCGCCTGCGTCGAGGCGAAACACCTGGGCGGCATCTGTCTCAACTGGGGCTGCATCCCCACGAAATCGCTGCTGCGCAACGCGGAGATATGGGAAACCGTGCAGCACGCGGAAGAGTACGGTCTGAAATTCGACAACGTCTCGTTTGATTTCGACAAGATCATTCAGCGCAGCCGCGGCATTGCAGATCGCATGTCGAAGGGCGTGGCCTTTCTGTTCAAGAAGTACAAGGTCGAGCACATTGAGGCCTTCGGAAAACTGCTCGCTCCGGGAAAAATCGGCACCTTCGACGGTGACGGCACGCAGACGGGCACTATCGAGGCAAAGCATATCATCCTCGCCACCGGCGCGCGTCCCCGCAGCATCCCCGGCATCGAGATCGACCGGAAGAAGATCATTTCCTACTTCGAAGCCATGTCTCTGAAGAAGCGTCCGAAACGGCTGATCGTTCTTGGCGCCGGTGCCATCGGCGTTGAGTTCGCGTACTTCTACAACACGCTCGGCACGGAAGTCACCATCGTCGAAATGCTCGATCACATCCTCCCGATCGAGGATGAGGACGTGTCGAAAGAACTCGAGCGGAATTTCCGCAAGAAGAAAATCGGCCTGAAAACCGGCTGCAAAGTCGAGTCCATCGACACGGGCGGCAAGGGCGTGAAGGTTACAATCTCGTCCTCCAAGGGTGAGGAAGTGCTCGAAGGCGACATCGCACTGATGGCCGTCGGCGTGCAGGGGAATGTGGAGAACATCGGTCTCGAGGAAAACGGCGTCGCGCTGGATCGAGGCTATATCAAGGTCGATGAGTACTACCGGACCAACGTGGACGGCGTCTACGCCATCGGCGATGTCGTCGGCCCGCCCTGGCTCGCACATGTCGCATCCGCAGAGGGAATCACATGCGCAGAAGCGATCGCCGGCGAGCATCCCGTTCCCGTCAATTACGAAAACATCCCGGGCTGCACGTACTGCCAGCCGCAGGTCGCCAGCGTGGGACTGACCGAGAAAAAAGCGAAGGAACTCGGGTACGAGGTGAAAGTCGGAAAATTCCCCTTCACCGCTTCCGGCAAAGCTGTGGCGGCCGGACATCCCGAAGGTTTTGTCAAGATGATATTCGACGCGAAGTACGGTGAGCTGCTCGGCACGCATATTATCGGCTCCGAGGCTACGGAACTGATCGCTGAAGCCGCCCTGGGTCGCACGCTCGAGACCACCGAGCACGAGGTGATCAAGACCGTGCACGCCCATCCCACCCTTTCTGAAGCACTGATGGAAGCCGCCGCGCTCGCGTACGGCGAATCCGTGAACTTCTAGGCCGTCGGGCGGGGCATCGCCGATGCCCCGCCGGCCTCGTCCTCCCCGCAAGGGGAAGCACTTTTCTTATTACATCTTACGGAGGAGCACGTCATGAACACGCCATTTTCCTCCATTCGTCTCATCGGCATGGTCCATCTTCTGCCTCTCCCGGGTTCACCGGGTTACGGCGGATCACGGGCGGATATCCTCGACCGCGCCATTCGTGACGCCGTTACGCTGCAGGATGCAGGCTTCGATGCCGTGCTGATCGAGAATTACGGCGATGCGCCTTTCGCGCGGAGCAACGCCGGCAAACACGTGACCGCCGACATGGCCACCATAACAGCGGCCGTCATGCACGAGATCGATCTCCCTGTCGGTGTGCAGGTGCTGCGCAATGACGCCGAATCGGCTCTCGCCATCGCAGCCGCCACCGGCGCACGCTTCATGCGCGTCAACGTGCACGTCGGCGCCATGCATACCGACCAGGGCATCATTGAAGGAGTTGCCCATAAAACCCTGCGCATGCGGCGAGAAATTGACGCCATGCACGTGCACGTGCTCGCCGATGTCTTCGTCAAGCACGCGGCCCCGATCACCCCGACGTCCATCAGTGACGCGGTGCGCGACACCGTGGAGCGGGGACTCGCTGATGGCATCATTGTCACGGGAAGCGGAACGGGTGAGGCGGCG
>CAJXSA010000244.1 GCA_913060595.1 uncultured Ignavibacteria bacterium | reverse complement strand
CGTCCTGCGCACATCGAGCATTTATGAGACCGAGCCCTGGGGCGAATCCGACCAGGACAGCTTCTACAATGCGGTCGTGGAGATACTGACGACACTCCCGCCAGCAGAGCTGCTTGCTGCGGTCAAAAACATTGAGACACGGATGGGCCGTGTCTCCACCCGTCGCAACGGGCCGCGCATCATCGACATTGACATCCTGCTCTACGGCAGCGCGGTGATGGAGGACGAGCAGCTGGCCATCCCGCATCCGTTCCTGCCACAGAGACAGTTCGTGCTCACCCCGCTTCGCGAGCTCGCCGGCGGCGCCCTGCACCCTGTCGAACTCACGACCATCGATGAGATGGCCGTCCGCTGTCCCGATACGGCGAAGGTCTGGAAAACCGACGTCCGCCTGCAGCTCTGCTGAGCCACGGGCGCACGCATACCAAAACAGTGCATGCAGAAAGAAGTCCGCTATATCGCGATCGAAGGAGTGATCGGGGCCGGGAAAACCAGCCTCACCCGCCTGATTCACGAGCGCATGGGAGGGCAGCTCGTGCTGGAGAAATTCGAGGAAAATCCTTTCCTCGAACGATTCTACCAGAATCCCGAACGGTACGCCTTCCAGACGCAGCTGTTTTTCCTCCTCACACGGTTCAAGCAGCTGCAAACGCTCGCCCAGCAGGAGCTGTTCAGCGAGTTCCTGATCACCGACTACATATTTGAGAAGGACAAGGTCTTCGCGCATCTGAACCTGCAGGACGACGAACTCCACCTGTACGACATGCTTGCGGCGAACATGGAAAAATCGCTCGCGAAGCCGGATCTCGTCGTGTACCTGCAGTCCAGCGTCGATCGACTGATGCAGAACATCCGCCTCCGCGGCCGCGATTTCGAACGGGCCATGTCGCGGAAGTACATCTCCGATCTCAACGACGCGTACAACTACTTCTTTTTCCGCTATAAGTCGAGTCCCCTGCTCATCGTGAACGCGACAGAAATAGACTTTGTCAAGCATGAAGACCATCTCGACGAGCTGATCCGCGAAATCACGAAGCCGGATCACGTCGCCGTTGAATACTACACGCCCATGTCACGCTTACCCCGGGATCCCTGATGATTTTCCGTCTCATATTCATGGTCGCCATCGGCTGGCTCGTGTACTCGCTTTTCAGGCGCCTCACCGGGGCGAAACGAAAGACGCCCGGCGCGTCGAATCCATTCCGGCGATCATCCCGGAAGAGCCGCTTCGACGGCAGCGCCGTGGATGCGGATTTCGAGGAACTCGACGATGAGAATGGCAGCGCCTGAGCCGCTGTGCGCAGCTTATGAAATTCCTTGAGAAATCCTTCAAACGCTTCCTGTTCGGCACTGTGCGCCTTTTCATTCATGTGCGCAGAGTCACGACAGTCCCGCGCAGCTCCGTGCGAAACATCCTCGTGGTGCGACAGCACAATCAGCTCGGCGACATGCTCTGCGCCGTTCCGCTGCTGCGGGCGCTGCGGGCAACCTATCCCGAGGCGCACATCGCTCTCCTGGCCCGGCCGCTGAACAGCGAAATTCTGCGCGGCGCTCCCTTCCTCGACGAAATCATCGTCTACGACAAGAACAAATTCCTCCGCTCCCCTTTCCAGGTCTGGCGTTTCGGACGCGCCCTGCGCCGAAGGAAATTCGATCTCGCCATCACTCCCGCGACGGTCTCCATGTCCGTCACCAGCGATGTGCTGACATTCTTTTCCCGCGCCGCCCGCCGCATCGGTCCGGGATCGCTCAGCGGCAAAACCAACCTGACCGGGTATTTCTACAACGTGAAAGTGGCGCTGGACTGGCAGCGCGATCCCACGCGGCATCAGACACAGCGCAATCTCGATATCGCCAGCATTCTCGTGCTCGAGCAGGTATCCCTCGGACTGGAAATCGGACTCGACGACGAAGAGAGACAGAGGGGACAGGAGCTGATCGCGAAAAAGAAAGGCGGACGCGAGATCGTTATCGGCTTTCACCCGGGGGCGGCCAAGATTCCGAACCGATGGGACGCGTTGCGATTCGCAGAAATCGCCAATCGCTGCGCCGAGATCTACGGCGCGTTCATCGTCATCACCGCGGGGCCGGATGATGAAGCTCCCCTGCGAGAAATGACGCTCAACATGCCGAACGCGTCACTGGTGATGCACAACGAACCGATACGCGATGTCGCAGCGGTCATCAGCAACTGCGACGCATACGTCACCAACGACACCGGAATGATGCATGTCAGCGCCGGCGTCGGGACACCGACACTGAGCCTGTTCGGTCCCACCGATCCCCTGCAGTGGGCGCCCCTCGGCGCACACCACCGCTTTATCCTCGGCAGGCACGGCAGCGTCGAACACATCAGTGTCGAGAAAGTCTGGCACGTATTGACCGACATGCTCCGCGCGCTTCGCCGCACCGCACCGCAGGACACGATCGACGACGCCGAAGAGCCACAGGAACAGCAGCGGTAGGAGGAACAGCACAGACCATGCCCAACCGCATTCGCAGACTCGCCGCGATCGATCTCGGAACGAACTCCTTCCATCTCGTGATCGCCGACGTGAAGAGCAACGGAAAGTTCACCGTGCTCGGCAGGGACAAGGAAGTCGTGCGTCTGGGGGAAGGCATGTCGGACATGAAACATCTCGGCGAAGAGGCCATCGGGCGCGCCATCGACACCCTGCGCCGTTTCGCCCTCATCGCCCAGACCCATGACGCCCCTGTACGCGCAATCGCGACCAGCGCGGTGCGTGAAGCGCTGAACCGGGACGAGTTCCTGCAGCGTGTCCGCGATGAACTCGGCATCGAGATCGAGGTGGTCAGCGGCTACGAGGAGGCCCGGCTCATCTATCTCGGCGTCATGCAGGCGCTGCCGGTGTACCCGAAGTCCACGCTGCTCGTGGACATCGGTGGCGGCAGCACCGAATTTCTCGTCGGGGAAAAGGGCAGCGTCCATTACGCCAACAGCCTGAAGCTCGGTGCGGTGCGGCTGTCGCGTCGTTATTTCAGCGGAAAAACAATCAAGAACAAGGATATCGCCTCCTGCCGCGCGCACCTGATCGGCGCCCTCGACCCTGTCGCGCGCGCCACGCGCGATCGGCCCATCGACATCGTCGCGGGCAGCTCCGGCACCATTCTCAACATCGCCGGCATGATACTCGCCGCACGCGGCGAACCCGTCAGCAATGACGAGGGAAACACGACCATCGAGCGCGCGGACCTGCATGAAATGGTCGAGACGATCCTGTCGCACAAAACCGTGGGTCATCGGCGAAACATCCCCGGACTGGATCCGGCACGCGCGGATATCATCGTTGCAGGCGCGCTGATACTCGAACAGGTGTTCGAACAGCTGCAGATCCCCCGCATGGTGACAAGCGCCTATGCGCTGCGCGAAGGCATCCTGCTCGACACGGTGCAGAAGCAGGCGGGGGAAGAGCGATCCGTCGACCACCTGACCGACATCCGGAAAGCCAGCATATACCATCTCGCCGAATCCTGCCACTACGAAGCCCGTCACGCAGCCACGGTCCGCCGCACCGTGCTCTCCCTGTACGACCAGCTGCACGCGCTGCACGGCCTCGCGCATTCCGACCGCGAATACCTCGAGGCGGCCGCCATCCTGCACGACATCGGCTACCACATTTCCCACTCCCAGCATCATAAGCACAGCTATTACCTGATCCGTCACAGCGAGCTGATGGGATTCACCGACAGGGAAATCGAAATCGTCGCCAACCTCGCACGATATCACCGAAAAAGTCACCCCAAGAGCAAGCACGAAGGCTTTCCCCGCCTCAGCGACGAGGACCAGCTCCGCGTCCGCAAGCTTGCCGCCCTGCTGCGCGTCGCCGACGGACTCGACAGAAGGCACAGGGACATTTTCGCGAGCATACACTGCCGCGTCGAGAAGAAAACGGTGCATGTCGATCTCGGCCTCAAGCACGACGCGGACAGCAGCATCGAGCTGTGGGGCGCCGATCGGCGCAGTGCGCTTTTCGAGGAGGTGTATCGCCGCCGGCTCGCGCTGCATGTCGACAGCGACACGTGACGCGCGCTCTCCATTCAGCGACATTTTTCCTATCTTGCATTCTTTGCATGTCTCACAGCAGCGAACAGCACATCCATGGTTGACGTGTATATCGAAGAACTCGACCGTCATGTCGGTGATGAGGTCACCCTGAAGGGCTGGCTTTACAACAGCCGTGAAGGCGGAAAAATAATCTTCCTCATTCTCCGCGACGGCACCGGCATCTGTCAGTGCGTCGTCACACCGGAAAGCGTCTCCGCACAGGGCTGGGAGAACGCGAAATCGCTGACGCAGGAATCCTCCTTCACCGTCACCGGCACCGTGCGCGCCGACGAACGCGCGCCCGGGGGATATGAAATGGACGTCACCGCACTCGATGTGGTCGCCATCGCAGAAGAGTATCCCATCACGCCGAAGGAGCACGGCATCGAGTTCCTCGCCGACCGCCGCCATCTCTGGATACGCTCGCGCCGGCAGGTGGCCATCCTGCGCATCCGGCACAGCATCATCCGCGCCATTCGCAATTTCTTCGACGACCGCGGTTTCGTGCTCTTCGACGCACCCGTATTGACACCGAACGCAGTGGAGGGTACTTCTACGCTGTTCGAAACCGAGTATTTCAAGCTCGGCAAGGCATACCTGACACAGTCCGGCCAGCTCTACGGCGAAGCCGGCGCCATGGCGCTGGGGAAAATCTACGTGTTCGGACCGACCTTCCGCGCAGAGGAGTCCAAGACCCGCCGCCACCTGACAGAGTTCTGGATGGTGGAACCGGAAATGGCCTGGTTCGATCTCGACGACGATATGAAGCTGGCTGAGGACTTCATCGCACACATCGTGCAGACCGTTCTCAAGGAACGCAAGGCGGAACTCGCAGAACTCGGCCGCGACATCAGCGTGCTCGAGAACATCGTCCCGCCCTTCCCCCGTGTCTCTTACGACGAAGCCGTGGAAATGCTGCACAGCGACCGCACCGCGGAAATGGTCGATGAGAAACAGGCCGCCGCGGAGAAGGAACGCACGGAACTGCTGGCAGAGCTCGAGAGCAATGCCGCACAGTACAACCAGGTCAAGCAGTGGCAGCGCAAGAAATTCGACGCGAGAGAGATCGAAATCAACAACCGCGTCGCCGAGCTCGACGAACTGCTTCGCAACCTTCCGAAATGGAAGGAATCGGCACGCAACTTCGAACACGGCGGAGACCTCGGCGGCAGTGACGAGACACTGCTGACATGGTATTTCGACCGCCCCGTCATCGTGCACCGCTATCCCGCGGGCGTGAAGGCGTTTTACATGAAGCGCGATCCCGAGGACGAGAGCAAGGCCCTGGCAATGGACGTGCTGGCCCCGGAAGGCTACGGCGAGATTGTCGGCGGCAGCCAGCGCGAAGACAACCTCGACTTCCTCCTCGAGCGCATCGAAGAGCATAATCTCCCCCAGGACGTCTTCGAGTGGTTCCTCGACCTGCGCCGCTACGGCAGCGTGCCGCATTCCGGTTTCGGACTCGGCGTGGAGCGCACGGTCGCATGGATTTGCGGCATCGACCACGTGCGGGAAACCATTCCCTTCCCGCGGCTCATTCATCGCAACCGGCCGTAGCGGGACGGCGATCCGGCGACCACGTGTCATCGCCGGTCGCAAATGAAAAGAAGGAAAAACGGAAAGATGGAAACATGCCGCTGGTGGCAACATTTCCATCTTTTCATTTTTCCTTCATTCGTATTCCGCAGGTGGACGAGTGCTCCGCACGCGGCGAAACCCGGGAGCGGGAAAGATTATGTCAGCGTCAGCACCGTGATTTCCGGGGGACAGTTGATGCGTACCGGAAGTCCCACCGTTCCGATGCCGCGCGTGACGTACAGCTGCGTGCGGTCAAGGCGGTAGAGTCCCTCGACATACCCTGAGATGAGCGCCGCGGGGGTTATGACAGTGCCGAACACCCGCGCCAGCACAATCTGTCCGCCGTGCGTGTGTCCACTGACCATCAGGTTCACCCCCCACTCCGAGGCCTCTTCCAGGTAATCCGGCTTGTGACAGAGCAGCCCGTTGGGAATGCCGGGCT
>CAJXSA010000243.1 GCA_913060595.1 uncultured Ignavibacteria bacterium | reverse complement strand
CTGGTTGGGGGGACGCATATTCCGTGTCGCCATCCTGATGCATGGAACGCCGCCGAGGCTCTCCAACATCCTCAGATGGGCGCTTCGCGGATAATTGCCAAAGGGGGAATCGGTCATGCAGCGGATTTCTCTTGACATTGTACTCCTGTTTGCTCATTATATTCCTGTCACATCCTTCTTCATCGCTGTTCCACGCAGACGGCATCGCCGCCGTCGTTCGCCACAACCCCTCTGGCGCGTGGGAAGCCTCCCGATCGCCTGTCGGCGATCGAATCGATCAGGCTGCGGCCGTGCGACCGCAGACCGGCGGGACTGTCCGGTTCGCCTTCTGGCACCGCGCATGCCATGATGCGTCGTGGTGCCGGTTACCCTGCACCGTGGGGGGCCCCGCTCTGATTGGCGCGTACGATGTGCACGATCAACTGAGGAGGTACTGTCATGAACAAAAAGGAAACCGGGTTTGTACGCCATACGACCATGCTGCTTTTCTGCGGTATGCTGTTACTTGGCGGGGCGTGTGAGCGGAGGGCTCCCGATCTGCTGCCCCCTCCACAAACCATGATTGCGACAGTGGAAGACACCCTGCACGGCAACGTTGTCAGGGATGACTACCGCTGGCTTGAAGACGGACACGCAGCCGAGACACGAGAGTGGATCGAGCTGCAGAATGCGTACACGGACACCATGCTTGCCCAGATACCGGACCGCGACGAGCTCCGCACGGGGATGCGGGAACTTGTGGAGGTGGACAGAACGCGCCTTCCCGTGGAAGCGGGCGGTCGTTACTTCTATGCCCGCTACCGGGCGGGAGACGACCTGGCCATTCTCTGCATGCGTGAAGCGGGCGACGCCACGGAAATCGTACTGGTCGATCCGCACGGGATGAGCCAGGACCAGAGCACGAGCGTGTCTCTTCTCGATGTGTCGCAGGACGGATCGCTCATCGCCTACGCGGTGCGCGACGGGGGGACGGATGAAGCGCATGTGCGCTTCCTGGATGTCGATCAGAAACGGGATCTTCCCGAGGTGCTTCCCACGGCACGCTATTTCAGCGTCGAGTTTACCACCGACCACCGCGGAGTGTTCTACGTGCGCCATGACGACGCGGGCCCCCGGCTGTACATGCATCGGCTGAAAAACGGCGCCGTCGCCGATCTCGAACTGTTCGGCGGCGATCTGGGGCCGGAATACGTCATGTGGACGACACTCTCGGAAGACGGCCGCTGGCTGCTCGCAAGCGTCGCGGAAGGATCGACCGGTCCGGTGAGCCTGCACCTGAAGGATTTCAACAGGAACGATGGGTGGACGACACTGATCGACGACGGGGTGTCCCGGAACTACGCCGATTTTGCCGGGGACAACCTCGTCATTCTGACGAACAAGGACGCTCCGCGCTGGCGTGTAATGAAAGCCTTCTGCACATGGCCGACAGAGGACGAGTGGAAGGAAATCATTCCCGAACAGGAAGACCGGGCGATCGAACACATTCAGCCGGTCGGCAAGAAACTCGCCGTCTCCATGATACATGACGCGCATTACGAAGCGGCGCTGTATGACCTCGACGGCGGCAAAATCCGAGACATCGATTTCGGCGTCATGGGCAGCATCGACGGTCCCCGGGGAACGTGGTCGAGCAACAACGCGTTTTTCGGCTTCTCCTCGTATCATATCCCGTATCACATTTACAGGCACGATATCGCCACCGGCGAGAACACGGTATGGTTCCGCAGCCAGGTGCCGGTGGAAACAGACGAAATCGCCGTCGAGCAGGTGCGCTACCGTTCGAAGGACGGGACGCAGATACCCATGTTCCTCGTGCATCGTGAGGGCCTCGATCACGACGGCTCGGCTCCCGTGCTGCTCCTCGGCTACGGTGGCTTCGGTGCGCAGATGACGCCGCGTTTCTCCGCGCTCGCGACGGCGCTGGTCAATGCCGGCGGCGTGTTCGCCGTTCCCAATCTGCGAGGCGGCGGTGAGTTCGGGGAGGCCTGGCATCAGGCGGGTATGCGGGGAAACAAGCAGAACGTGTTCGATGACTTCATTGCCGCGGCAGAATATCTCATCGAGGAGAAGTACTCGCGACCCGAACACATCGCCATCTATGGCGGCAGCAACGGCGGACTGCTCGTCGGCGCATGCATGACGCAGCGTCCCGAGCTGTTCGGCGCCGTGGTATGCTTTCATCCGCTGCTCGATATGCTTCGTTATCATCGCTTCCTCGTCGGCAGCTTCTGGGTGACCGAGTACGGATCGAGTGAACACGAGGAGGACTTCCGCTACCTGCGCGCGTATTCCCCGTACCATAACGTGCAGGAAGGTGTCGCGTATCCCGCCACACTTATTGTGACCGGTGATGCCGACACCCGTGTCGATCCACTGCACGCACGCAAGATGACGGCGCTGCTGCAGCATGCCAACAGTGGAGATTCGCCCATTCTGCTGCGCTACTACACGCACGTGGGACATGCGGGAGGGCAGCCGATGCACCAGGTCATCGACGAACTGGTTGACGTGTTCAGTTTTCTGTCCTGGCACGTGGGACTGCAATTCGATTTCGACTGACGGGTCGTCACACCGACCGTCACGGTGTTTTCTGACAGGGGAGGAGCGCGGCGCTCCCCCCTGTCGCACACAGCATGCGTCGCAGGGAGAAACTCGACTGCCTCTCCAGGGCGGCGTGATTATCTTGCATCAGACCGGGAAATCCGTATATTGACCGGAGAACGACAATCTCTCCCCACGACCAGCGGTCGCCGTTCCCCGGCACTGATGGGGGCACCGTCGACGGCCCGCTGACGTACTACTGTGACACATAGAATCTCGCCCGACGAGGACGTTATGCGTGCGTTGTTATCAGCCGTGCCCGGAACGCGACAGTTTGTGTTCGCCGCAGTGCTGTGCCTGCTGCTCCCTCACGGCAGCATGCTTCATGCGCAGCCGGACCTGCAGCTGACACGCACATGGGTTTCTTGGCCGAACATTTCCCTGTACTTCCGTGTGCAGTGCCAGGGGGTTTCCCGCGTCGACATGCAGAAAGGGCACTTTCGCCTGCGCGACGACGGCAGCGAAGTCACGGACTTCACCCTGCACACGCCCCCGCCGTCGGGACAGCCGTTTTCCAGTCTCCTTCTCTTCGACGCCAGCGGCAGCATGGCGGGACCCTATCAGCAGGGAGCCATCGATGCGGGACGGGCCTTCATCGACCGCATGGACGGCGTGCAGGACGAGGCCGCGATCTACTGGTTCACCGAGACGCTGACCAGTGCGCGACGCATGACGACACGAAAGGACTGGCTCAAGACCGCGATGAACGCCCTGCCCGCCTCCGGGGGCAGCGCGATATGGGACGCGCTGTTCGAAGCGATCGAAGAACTGGATTTCTCGGCGTCCTATGACTGCCGTTCCATCACTGTACTCAGCGACGGTGTGGATAATTCCTCGACGCACACGTATGCGTCTGTCATCAATTCCGCGAATATGCGGAATATCCGCATCAACTTCATCGGGCTCGGACTCAATTCATCCGAGGGGGCCCGGGTCGCCCGGCAGACGGGAGGAAAGTACTTCACCACTACGGATCCCGCCGCGCTCGTGGATATCTACCGGGAGCTTTTCACCGACCTGCGCTTCTGCTACAGCGAGTGCAGCGTGAGCTATGAACGTGACTGCGCGGACGGTCAGCTTTTCGACGTGGAACTGCAGCTGCAGGGCTACTGTCTCGGCAGCGACGAGATCGCGACGCAGTTCCGGGCCCCGCTCGACCTGGGTACGTTTCAGACGCTGGACTTTTCGCTCGACGGCGCGCGCGTGCAGGGAGGGAATGACCTGCAGATGACGGTCTGGCTGCGTCCCCCGGTAGAGGAAGCGACCTTTCAGCCTTTCGCGGTTCCACTGCAGTTCGACACCAGCCTCCTGCGGCTCGAGGGAGTGTCCGCGCCCCCGGGCGTACTGATGAACGGCGTCCCGCTCAGCATCACTCCGCGCATGGACGGTGCGCTGATCACATCGCAGACGGCGAAGCACATCGGCGGCGGCGGTGCGTTCTTCGAACTGCATTTCTCGACCAGCCCGCAGCAGGACACGGTGCACACGACGGTCACGCTCGGTGATTTCTGGTTCAACAGCGGCTGCCTGCGTTCGTTCTCCACGTCCGCGACCGTAGGACTGTTCCCCCCGGGCGCCATTCCGCTCGTCTACTGCGAATCCCCGGGATCGTTTCGCCTGCAGTGGGATCGCATGAGCGAAAACTACCTGCCTAATCCCTTTCCCGTGATGGCGCGTTTCCTGAACACCGGCAGCATCGACGCGAAGGAAGCACGCTTCGTCATCGAATACGACAGCAGCGCGCTGAGCCTGCGCCAGCCGCTGCAGGATACCATTATCTATGCGTTCGCCGACATCACGCCTGGCAGCCACGCGGCGGTTTCATGGGATCTTGAAACGCCGCTGCGTCTCTCCGATGTGCGCAGCGAGGTGTGCATCACCGCGCTGTTCGACAATCATCCTCCCGTGCGCTGCTGTGCGGAGGTCGAGATACCGCGGGCGGACGGCATTCTTCGCTGCAGCATGTCCGCCCCCGAGATCACCGTCGATCGTGAAACGGGGAGCTACACGCCCATGCCATTCCCGCTGACCGTGGAGGTGGAGAACGTCGGGGGCCGCGCGGCGGACAACGTGACCGCGCGCCTGCTGCTGCCGCCGGAGATGCAGCTCGCCGCGCCCGACGCGCCGGACCGCTTTCAGAAATCCGTCGGAAGCTCGGCGCTCGTCCCCGGCGGGAAGGTGACGCTGCAGTGGATGCTGCAGCACCCCGTGGTTCCGACGCCGCGTCTGCAGGATATTCGCGTGACACTGCAGTCCCCGTCCACCGCGGCGCACACCTGCAGCTACGACCTGCCGATTCCCGGACTGGACCTGTCTGATTTTCGCTTTTCCCTCATACCCGGCGGTCCGCTGCGCTTCTGCGAGGGAGACTCCGTCGTGCTCGACGCCAGCTCGGGGAGGAATTCCTATGCATGGAACACCGGCGACAGCACGCGGCGCATCGTCGTCCGGCAGAGCGGTCGTTATTTCTGCGTTGTGACCGACGGTGGCCGGCGCGGGTTTTCCGATACCATCGATGTGCATGTTCTTCCCGCGCCACGTCCTGTCATTACTGCAGGGGGCTCACTGCCGCTCTGCGCGGGCGATACCGTCGCGCTTGACGCGGGGGAGGGATACGTCTCCTATGCCTGGAACACCGGTGATACCCTTCGTCATATTCGCGTCCACACCGCAGGGACGTACTTCTGTACCGTGACGGGAGCGGACGGCTGCATCGGCCGCTCCGATTCCGTGCGGGTCGACGTCATGCCGCTTCCCGATGCACCGGAGATATCCCGCAGCGGCGACATACTCAACACCGCGTCCGCTGCGCATTACCGGTGGTATCGCGACGACGTGCCGCTGCCGGATTCCGACAATCAATTCCTTGCAGTGACGGAGACCGGGAGATATCGTGTGCGCATCACCGACGCGCACGGCTGCAGCGCGTGGTCCGAGGTCTTCGTTGTCGATGTGCTGGCAGTGCGCGATGATGATGCCTTGCTGCAGCGCTTCGAGCTGTTTCCGGATCCGGCGCGGGATCGCCTCGATGTCGTCCTGCAGCTCCGGCAGCCGGAAGCGGTGCAGCTCGCGGTCTTCGATATGCTTGGACGGACGCTGCTGCAGCGCGACCTCCACGCGGCCGGCGCACATCGCGCCTCGCTGAACCTGGGCGAATGGCGTCCCGGACTGTATTTCCTGCGCGTCCGTACTGTGAAGCAAACGCTGACGCGCAGTTTCCGAATCGAAGCGTCGGCGATGCGCTAGCCGCCGGGCGAGTGCCGGCAGATTTCGCAATGAGCGTGCGCCATAGCACCATACATACAACCAATTTATGGAGTGGAGGAGGAACAATGATGAGAACACATACCAGGTCCCGCGGACACCGTCTGACCACCGCGGTCATGGTGGCAGCATTGCTGCTGGTCACCGGATCCGCCTATGCGCAGACGAATCTGAATTTCAAGCGTGTTTCGGTCAACTGGCCGATCATAGAACTGTATTTC
>CAJXSA010000242.1 GCA_913060595.1 uncultured Ignavibacteria bacterium | reverse complement strand
GCCGCCGGCACCGGACGTGCTGGTCAACGAGTATTACAACGCCTATCAGAACATCGCCAGCGACGAGGCGGTGGAGCTGTACGTGGTCACCGACGGACTGGACATGCGGGGCTGGTCGATTTCCGACGCCACCAGCGGCGGCACCTTCCCGTACGCCACGATCACATTCTCCAACGACGCCCTCTGGAACAATCTCCCGGCCGGCACCATCATCGTGATCGGCGGCATCTTCAGTGTCCCCATCGAGGACACGGACGTGTCCGACGGACTCATCCAGGTGCAGGCACCCTCCTCCGGCAACAGCAACCAGTATTTCAGCGGACACAGCGGCGGCACGCTTGCCTTCGCCGGATCGTCCGACGCCATTGCGGTGTTCGATGCCTCCAACACCTTCGTGCACGGACTCGCGCACGGCAACAACAATCAGAACACGCTGCCGCCCGGACTGCACGGATGGCTGAACTCCTCGCTCTCGAGCGCGACCAGCTGCTACTTCGCACGCAGCGGCGCCCCGATGGTGATGAGCAACTTCCTCGAAAACACCTACGTGGACGAGGGCAGCGCATCGCTGGCATGGCCGAACGACACCGACGGCAACCGCGCCTACCTCCAGGTGCTGCGCAGCCGTGTCATCACGGCGAACCGCACTCTCGCCGGCACCTTCTACTGGGACATCACGCTGCGCAACGGCGCCACGGTCACACAGAGCGGTGACGTGGTCCTCAGCAATGTCTTTCTCATCGAGGAAGGAACCTGGAACACGAACGGGCATCTGCTTTCCTCCTATCCCCCGGGCAACCTGCAGAACGGTCCCGGGATCGGTGACCTGATCGTCGGCGACGACCTGCCGGGAGATGCTGTTCTCAGCATCACCATGCAGCCCGGCGCCACCAACGGTTTTGATTTTGATCAGACGGACGCCACGGTGGTGTACGAAGCCATGCCCAGTTCGATCATCAGCACCACGTATCACAATCTCACGCTGCGCGGCGGCGGGGCGCAGAAAATCATCGACGCAGCGACCACCGTCAACGGCGCGCTGACCATCGATGCCGGCGCGGAACTGCTGGTGGAGAAGCCGCTCGCCGTCGAGCTCGGTCCCACCGGCACATACGTCAACAACGGCATCTTCCTCGGCAGTATCCGTTCGACGCGCAATTTCTATGGTGGCACGCAGGACTTCGGTGGCATCGGCATCACGCTCTATGCCGTCATCCCCAACGCGCCGCAGATGCTCATCCCGGGCACGGTCACCGTGACCATGACCAGCGGGGAGTACATCTGGGTGGACAACCTCCCGTCCATCCTCCGCTACTACGACATCACAGACAGCTACCCGAACGCCATGCCCGCAACCATGACCGTGGGCTACGCTCCGCAGGATCTCAACGGGCAGACCGAGGCGAATCTCGGACTGTACAAGAGCACCGACGGCGGCAGCAGCTGGGCGGCGCGCACGAGCACGCTCAGCACCGGCGCGAACACGCTGACACTGGATCTCAACGACATCGACGGACGCTGGACCATGCACGCTTCGCCCCCGCAGGGCATGATCATGACCGACCCGGTCGCGCTCAGCTTTGAGGCCGAAGAAAACGGTCCCCTTCCCGCCTCCGCACTGGTCGACGTGTACAACGCCTTCGGCAACGGCTCCATCATCGACTGGGAAGCCATCGCCTCGACGATGGAGACACCGACCTGGCTGCAGCTGACGCCGTCTCCCGCGACGGGTGTGAACGCCGGCAGCTTCACGGTCGACGTCACCCGCTCGGACCTGGCCCCCGGCACGTACAACGGAACGATTACTGTCACGGATCCGCACGCGGCCAACGATCCCGTGCTGATTCCGATATCGTACCGCGTCTACGAGCCGCGGAAAATCAGCGTCGGCGTCGACACGCTGCGCATCAAGGTTTCCTACAAGCGCGTGGCCGTCATGGCGAACATTCCCGTCGTCAACGGCGGTGAAAGCTTCGGTCCCGGGGAAATCTCCTGGACCGCGACCAGCAGCACAAACTGGATCACCCTCTCCAATGCGTCGGGCATGGAAGGCGACAGGCTCGGCATCAGCATCAGCGCGCTGACCATGATGCCCGGGACCTATCGCGGGGAAATCATCATCGAGGGTCAGAACTCCGTCACGGGTGCGCCCATCGTCAACTCACCGCTGACCGTTCCCGTGGTGCTTGAAAACGAACCCCGCGACGAGGTCGTGCACACCGTCAGCAGCCTGCCCATGGGCAGCGGCATGTCCTTCTACAACGCCGAGGGACACATCATCGCGCGCATCGACGTAAGCAGCGGCACCGTCGACAACCTGACGCTGCGCCTGATGCCCTACGGGCTGCCGCGCAACATCCAGCGCCTGCGCTACGCGTACCGCCACTACATCATGGAAGCCGGCGGCAGCTACACGGCGGACATGACGCTGTACTACACGCTGAGCGAACTCGGACAGACCGGCATCGACAAGCCGGAGCTGCTGCGCATCTGGCGGCAGATTCCCGCGCAGTACATCTGGGTGCCCTACGCGGGCTACGCCTCCCCGCTCATGCAGAGCGTGACCGCCTTCGGTGTCACCGACCTGAACGGTATCTGGGGCATGGCCTACCCGTACTTCCCCGAAAACTGGCTCGTCGAAGTCAACGCCGCATGGAAAAACGATCGCGAGGCCCGTCTGCAGTGGAACACGACGCTCGAGACCAGCGGCCTGGGCTTCATCGTCGAGCGCAGCACGCTCGCGCGTGACGACTGGCGCACCGTCGCCGTCGTGCCGCCCTCGGAAAGCGGCGCGTACCGATACGAGGAAGCGCTCGAACCGGGCGGCTACGCCTACCGCCTGATCACCTTCGATCGCGAAGGAAAGGCCCTGCAGTCGCAGGACGTCGCACTGCAGCCCATGGGCATACTCTCGACACCGGCGCTCGGCGGAAACGCCTTCGCCCTGGGCGCACCGTCTCCGCATCCCGCCCCCATCGCGCGCGGGATTGCCACCGTGCAGTTCACCCTCCCGCAGGCGAGCGACCTGACGCTGACCCTGCATGACGCGTCCGGACGCGCCGTGGCCGACATCGCCCGCGGTCAGCACGCGGCAGGCACGCACAGCGTCGACATCCCCATTTCGGGACTCGCCGCCGGCACGTATTTCTACCGTCTGACCACGTCCGACGGCAGTCTGACCCGTTCCCTGGTCGTGATCCGCTGATCACGCCCGAACTGAAACAGAGCCCTCTCTTCCGCATCGCGGGAGAGAGGGTTCCTTATTAGATCGTCTCCACCATCATTTATCGTCCCCGCGAATGGACCTCCTGACCCTGCTCTTCATCGCTTTCGCTCTCGGCATCGACGCTTTCGCCGTCTCGCTGTCCACCGGTGCCTACCTGGTGAAGGCGGACCGGCGGCAGACCTTCCGCATGAGTTTTCACTTCGGCCTTTTCCAGGCGCTCATGCCCGTTCTTGGCTGGGCGGCGGGAACGGGATTCGCAGACATGATCGAAGCGGTCGATCACTGGGTCGCGTTCACGCTGCTGGGCATCGTCGGGGGACGCATGGTGTGGAATTCCTTTCACGGGGAAGCGAACGACGTGCTGAAAGATATTACGCGCGGCTGGTCCCTGATCTCCCTTTCGGTCGCCACGAGCATCGACGCTCTCGCTGTCGGACTCAGTCTCTCCCTCATCCGCGTTGATATCGCCGTCCCCGCCATCGTCATCGGCCTGGTCGCGGGACTGATGTCGCTGATCGGCATCCGCCTCGGTGAGCGCGTCTCCGGCCGCTTCGGCACGCACATGGAATTCGTCGGCGGCGTCGTCCTCATCCTCATCGGCGCACGTATCGTGTTTGAACATATATCTTGATGATTCCAGCCTCCCCATAAGAGGAAATCAATGACAGGATGGAAGGATGGAAAAATGGAAACATGCACGGTGATGCCATATTTCCATATTTCCATTTTTCCTTCTTTCGCATCTGCCATCTGATATCTGCCATCTGAAATCTGACATCTGTAATCTGACATCTGCAATCTGATATCTAGCGCGGCAGCGCGACTCCTCCCATGCGCGACTGTATCCAGTTCGCGCGGCGGTTGATGTAGGCGGTGGGGCTGGCGGGGGTCCAGCGGCGGGGATTGGGGAGCACCGCTGCGATGAGCGCAGCCTGGCGGCGCGTGAGATCCGCGGCGGAGACGCCGAAATAGCGGCGCGCCGCGGCCTCGACGCCGTAAATGCCGTCCCCCATCTCCACGACATTCGCGTACACCTCGAGGATGCGCCTTTTGCCCCAGAGATGCTCTATCGCCAGCGTGAACCACGCCTCAAGTCCCTTGCGCACATAGTTGCGTCCATGCCAGAGAAAAACGTTTTTCGCCGTCTGCATGGAGACGGTGCTCGCCCCGCGCACCTTCTTCCCTTTGTGCATGCGGTTGTAGCGCATCGCGTCCTCCATCGCTTTCCAGTCAATGCCGTCATGCTGCATGAAGCGTCCGTCTTCCGCCGCGACCACGGCGCGGAAAAAATGCGGGGAGACCTGTTCGTACGGCACCCACTGGCGTTCGATGCCGACAGGGTCGGCCTCGGCGACGGATTCGTAGACGCGCAGGAACATCAGCGGTGTCCATTGCGGGGGAAGCACACGCGTGACGCCCACGATCATCAGGAGCAGCAGCGTGAGCACCGCCGCCGTGCGCAGCGATCCGCGCAGCGTTCGTCCCATCCATCGCAGTATGTTCACATGCACCTCACGCGGCAAATATACGGGAAAATCCCGACCTTCCGCCCCTGAATAAATTATTGCGCATGGGATGTAACTTATCGTATCTTTTCATTGTCATTCTCCATACCCCTGCCCCGGGCAGCGGGTATGTATGATTATGCCCATCCACACTACCACAGGTTTTCACATGAGATCTATCGTGTTCTCCGCCCTGTTCGCCGCATTGCTGCTGACCGCCTGCAGTGAAAACGCGCAGGTCAACGATCCCGCAACTGCGCCGGACGCGCCGCATTCCTTTGCCGTCAACCTCTCCGACCTTGACCTCAGCATGGAGCAGGCCGCGCTCATCGATGAAATGCACTTTATGGACGAGGATCTCTCCCTGCTGCTCGACCCTGTCCGTCTCGACGCGTTCGACAGCATGCTTGACGGACGCAATGACCGCAAGGCCGGCATCGACATGGCCGCCATCATTTTTTACCAGCTCATCCTCAAGGCCAATCCCGATCTCGACGCCGAGACGCAGGCCGCACTGCGTGAGATGATCGCGCAGAGCAATCAGCTGCGCCAGCGCATCCTCAACAGCGGCAAGAGCCGTGAGGAAATCATGCGCCTGCTCAAGCAGGAGCACGAGCGCCTGATAGCCGCGATGAGCCGCCTCATCGGCGAAGAAGCGCTCGCGAACGTTCGCCGGCTGCAGCAGCAGCTCGAAGAGGAGCGCAAGGAGCGCCGTGACGAATGGCAGAAAGTGCGTATCGACCGCCTGGTCGAGATGATGAAGATCAAGCTCGAGCTCACCGAGGCCGAGGCCGGTGAAGTCAAGCGCATTCTCCTTCTCCAGTACGAGGAGATCGCCCGTCTGCGCGAGCAGTACAAGGACAATCCCGAGGGCTTCCGCGAGGCGCTGCGCGCCCTGCAGGCCCGCATCGACGAACTGATGAAGGGCGCCATCGGCGAGAAGTGGGAGCGCTGGAAAGAGATGCAGCAGAAGCGCATCACGCCGGGCGACCGCACCCCCGACATCGACATGCACGTCAAGAAACTGACCGAACTCCTGGGTCTCACCGAGCGCCAGCAGGCCGCGGTCAAGGATATCCTGCTCCAGCAGCAGCGCCAGATCCGGGCACTCATCGACAAGTACGAGGGTGACCGCGCCGGACTGGCGGAAGCGCTCAAGCAGCTGCAGGCGCGTGTCAACGCCCAGATCGCTTCCCTGCTCAACGAACGCCAGCTGGAGATCTGGAAGAAGCACATCGGCGGCAAGCGTGACGGCGGCGGCCGCACGGGCACCGGCGACCGCGGCTGATCTCAGCCAGAGAATCCCCCCGATCATCACCATGATGAGGATCGGAGCAACCCTCCATCACCCCTGTGATGGAGGGGGTTTTTTT
>CAJXSA010000241.1 GCA_913060595.1 uncultured Ignavibacteria bacterium | reverse complement strand
AACACCGTCATGTATTTCATTCCGAACGAGGAAGGCGACAGCACGGCGGGCAAACGCGTCTGCAACTGGGCCGTCTACGTTCCCCTGCGAGAGGAGCACGTGCCTTCGTTCATGACCGACCGTGACGGAACGCTGCGTGAAGGAATGATGCCTCCCGGAGCGATGCGCGAACAGGAAGAGCAGCGGCTCAAACAGCTCGCCCGGGACAACCTGCCCGCGTACTACGCCGACATCATCACGCGCAGCACCGACACGTACGCGCATCTCATTTACACGGCCGATGTCCCATCCTATTTCAGGGGGCGCATGTGCCTGATCGGAGACGCGGGTGCGGTGATACAGCCTTTTACCGGTTCGGGCATTTTCAAGGGATACAATAACGTGCGCAGCCTGATCGACGCCATCGAGGACAGTGGTGATCTCGATCGTGCGCTTCCGCGATGGGACGCCATGCAGGTGGTCATCGGCCGGCGACTGCTCGCCCTCGGCGAACAGATGGAGAAGGCCTTCATCTGGAATCCGATTGATCTCGCCAACGCCGATGAAGCGGCGACACGATCATGGTGGCAGGCCTCGGTGCGCTTCCCGGAAGATTTTTCCCTGCAGCGCGATTGAAGGGCGTGCACTGGCACGGATGCTGGTTCGGGTGAAACCCGGCGGCAAGGTCCTCGTATCCATGCACGAGGTCCACAAGCCAAGGAGTCTATCATGCACTTCAAGACAGTTTTCAGCACGTTAATTTCCATCCTTCTCGTGACCGCGGCCACGGCTGCGAACGGACAGACTGCAGGAGAAGAGGACATCTCCGTCCTCGGTTTCATCGCGCACCAGAGTGCAGTACATGAATGGAACGATACGCAGTGCGCCCGGTTGCAGGACGCGCTCACGGAGATGCTTGCAGCGCGCGGTTTTCCCGTCCGAAACGTCGCATACGAATTCCCGGCGTCCCTTGCGAAAGCCGATGCGAAAGAGCTGCTGGAGCAGGTCTGGACGGATCTTTCCGGCTTCGATTCCGTCCGGTACTGGATCGCGGGATCGGTGGAAATTCACAAGGGAGGTGGCAGCAGCATCTCTCTGCTTTTTCTCGACGCGAAAACGCGTTCCGTGCAGCGCATCGAGCCCGTGTTGAGCGAAGCCAGCGACCGCGACGCCATTGCCGCCGTCCTGCCGGAGCTTGCCTCCGATCTTGCCGCGCATATCGAGCGACAGCTTGGCGGCCGTGATTGATCCATATCGACCAAACATTTTACCCGAAACCAGGAGCGTTCCATGCGGAGCAAAAGCATTTTTCTCCTTCTCACATCCTTACTCATCCTCTCTGCATGCGGCGCACCGCAGAACGAGACGACGGAGCTCGCCGCCTTTCCGGTCGACGACCTCGAAAATCTTGTACAGCAAGGGAAGATTCTGCTCGACAGTGACAGCCACGACGGGAACGGATCGCTCAGCCTCACGGTGGATACCTCGACGACCATACGTCTCTACGAGACCGGAGACATCGATATCGAAGACGCCATGCTGGTGTACCAGGCATCGGTCAAGTCCCGGAACCTCAATGGCATGGCCTACCTCGAAATGTGGTGCGTGTTCGAGGACGGACGTGAATTCTTTTCGCGCGGCCTGAACTCGCCATGGACGGGAGACATTCCCTGGTCGACGGTACAGACGCCGTTTTTCCTGAAACAAGGGCAGAATCCCGTCAACGTGCGCCTCAACCTCGTGGTCGACGGAAGCGGCACGGTATGGATCGACGACCTGCGCCTGCTGCGCGCCCCCCTTCCCGCAACACACACCGGCAGCTGACGGCGTTCTCGCAGCGCGAGGGGAAACCTCCCCTCCGCACAGGATACACCGCAATGCAGCACCGAATACCGGGCGCGACGCAGCACCATCGCATTCCACACACGGAGGACACATGCCTATCTCCTTCTTATCACGCCTGTTCCTGCTCGGCCGTATTCCCGCAAACATCCGGGCGACGCTGGAGACGGAGGACATTCTGATCGAAGATGAGAATGTCAGGGGATGGGTGGTGTTCAAGGATTTCCGTGCGCCGGGGAAGCGCTTCAAGCATCGGGCGGAAGGATTCGCCGGTTTCATCGTCGTCACCCGGAAACGCGTGCTCGCACAGGCCTTCGGACGGCGCGTCATCAACATCCTGCATGAGCATCCGAAAGCAGCGCTGCTGCATGTGGATCTGCCCGAGGACGGACGCATTGAATTCTCCTTCGAGGCCTCCGATTTCCACGATGACCGCAGCGGACGCGTGATCGTGGGCTTCAAGACGGAAAAAGCCGCGGAATTCCTCCGGACATTGACTGCAATACGCGCGTAGACATCGCGGAACTACAACGCTGTCCTTCCGGGTTGTGACTGAGTCGGTGTGTCCCTCTGAACACAACACAAAGGACACTTCCCATGGCGAACACAATCATGATTTACGGAGCCTCCGGCGCGGTCGGTGCGGAAATTGCGCGCCGCCTGCATCTGCAGGGGAAAGCGCTGCACCTCGTGGGACGCGACAGCGACCGTCTGGCGGCGATCGCGGATGAAACAGGAGCCTCCAGCACACAGGGCGATGTACTTGACGAAACCCTGTTCGAACGCGCTGCGTCGGACGCGGGTTCTTCCCTAAGCGGTCTTGTCTATGCGATAGGGACAATCACCCTGAAGTCACTGTCGAGACTGACAGACGATGAGTTCCTCACCGATTACCGTGTCAACGCACTCGGGGCGGCACATGCCGTCCGCAGCGCTGTTCCCGCGCTCAAGCGCGCGGAAGGCGGCGCATCGATCGTCCTGTTTTCCAGCGTTGCGGTGCAGCAGGGTTTCCCTTTCCACGCCTCCATCAGCATGGCCAAGGGTGCTGTCGAGGGATTGACGCGATCACTGGCGGCAGAATTTTCTCCCCGCGTGCGCGTCAACGCGATCGCTCCCTCGCTGACGCGCAGCACCATGGCGGCACCGCTGCTTGCGAACGATGCAAGTGCCGCAAACATCGCGGGCATGCATCCGCTTCCTCGGCTCGGTGAGCCATCAGACATGGCCGCGCTGGCAACCTTTCTTCTTTCCGACGATGCGTCGTGGATGACGGGCCAGATCGTGGGAGTCGACGGGGGACGTTCCGTCCTGCGCGTGAAAAGCTGATCCGGATTGCACCGTTCTATGCCCGTTTTCCCTTTCATTCGCTATATTAGTGACGATTTCACATCCATTCCGATTTACCGAGGAGGATTCATGCATCAACACGCGCGTGTGAAACGCATTGTCATCATGCATGCCTGCGCAGCGTTCCTGCTGCTCGCAGCTGCGGGCAGCGCATATGGACAGGCGGGCAAGTATCTCATCATCAATCATTTCGTCTCCGATCCGGCAGTCATCGAGGGCCATCTCGTGGTCAGCGACGTCGAAGGACGCGGCGGGGCGATCAACGTGCACGTCTACGACGAGAGAGGGAACGTCGTCGGGAAGGCGGAAGAAGTCATTCCCGCCGGAGGCAAGCTCAACATCAACGCCGAGAAGTACGTGCAGGGCCGCAAAATGGTCGGAACGCTGCGCATCCGTTCGACCACGAACGTGGCCGGACAGTACTGGCAGTTCTACAAGCAGTCCGCACAGGGATGGAAGAACATTGCCGTCCCCGCCGCGGTGGGTCCCGGGGCCACCAAACTGGTGTGCCAGCATTTCGTGGCCGATCCGGCCATCGAGAGCTATATCGTCGTCGCCGATGCAGAGGGCACCGCGCCCACCGTGTACGTGGAATTCTACAATGACCAGGGTGAGCTGGCCGGACAGCACAAGGTCAACATCCCGAAGAACGGAAAGTTTTCCATTCAGCCTCTGGACATGGTCGGGGGCAAGAAAATGACCGGCGTCGCCTACATACAGACCGAAGGCGGTTTGATCACGGGAGAGTACTGGCAGGTCTCTGAAAAGGAGAAATACCAGGTCGCCCATGCCATGCAGGGAAGCGCCCCGGTGGCGGCCGTCATCGAAGCGGAGCCGCTGATCCGCGTGCAGGTGCAGTTCGATTTCGACAGCGACAAGATACAGAAACGCTCCTATGCCGACCTGATGGAAGTCGCCAAGGCGATGAAAAGCGACCGCAACAAGGATGCGCGCTATGAAGTCGGCGGACACACCGACAGCGTGGGCAAGGAAGAATACAACCGCAAGCTCTCGGAACGCCGCGCCAACGCGGTGAAGGATTTTCTCGTGCAGAGCGGTGTGAAGGCGAGTCGTCTGCTCGTCGTGGGGTACGGTCCCGCGCAGCCGCTGGTGCCGAATGACACGCCCGCGCATCGGGCGATCAATCGTCGCGTCGAATTCAAGAAACTCTGATCACGGGAAACACACACGAAGGCAATGGAGCATCTATGAAATACACCAGGTATCTGATCATGACCGCCGTCCTGGCGCTGCTCGCCACGCGCGTGTTCGCCCAGGGCGCGGACAAGTACATCATCAACCATTTCGTCAACGATCCGAAGGTCATCGAGGCACATCTCGTCGTGACCGACGTGCAGGGAAAGGGTCCCATCGTTTCCTTCCAGTTCTATGACAACGACGGGAAGCTCCTCGGCGAAGGCAAGGAACTCCTGCAGCCGTACGGCAAACTGAATCTCGATCCCGGCAAGTACGTCAAGAGCGTGGCGAACGGTACCATTCACATTTCGTCGAAGGGCGGAAACGTGGTCGCAGAGTACTGGCAGTTCTACAAGAATCCGAACGAGTCCTGGAAAAACACCACGACGGTGGGACAGGAAGCGGTCGGATACTCAAAGCTTGTGTGTCCGCATTACGTCAGCGATCCCGATGTCGAGGTCTACCTCGTGCTGGCCAACACGGACGCGCAGGACGTCGTCGTCAACGTGCGTTTTCATGACGACAGCGGCCGTGAAGTCGGAAAAGCGCGACAGCTCGTGAAGGCGAACGGGAAAACCGCCATCCAGCCGTGGAATGTCATCAAGAGCAAAGCCACGGGCGTCGCCTTCATCTCCACCGACGGCGGCAAGGTGACGGCGGATTACTGGCAGGCCGAAAAGGCAAAAAGCTATCAGATCGCAACCCCGGTCGCGGGCATCTGAGCCGGACGAACACGGATGAGACGGATGGTACGGATGTTTACGGAGACTCCCGCACGGGGATCATTTCCTGAACATCCCTGCCATCCGTTTTTTTTCCTCTCATCCATCCCTCCACGCATCGTTCACCTGTGCTCATGTCCTTAACCGCCACAGATCTTATTCGACTCGGTGTGCTCGGCGTGTCCATCGCAGCCCTGCTGCTGCTTACGGAACTTCTGCGCAGACGCATGGGATGGCCCGACGAAGTCACACGGAAAATCGTGCATGTCGCCACAGGCGTGGTGATCTTTTTCGCCCCCGCGTTTTTTCCCCGCGCCGGCGCGGTCATTCTCATCGCGGCAGTATTCGTCGCGGTCAACGCAGCCGCCTACGCCCGGGGCTGGCTGCGTGCGGTGCATCACAGTCCCCGTGAATCCTACGGAACGGTATACTATCCGCTTGCGCTGCTGCTGCTCGCAGTACCGCTCTGGGATTCCGCATCCGGCCTCGTCGTGACCGGCATACTGGTCATGGCGCTCGGCGACGGTGCAGCGGGTATCGTCGGTGAAAGCCTGCGCGCGCCGCGCATGTATCATGTCACTTCCGACAGGAAATCGATTGAAGGATCGGCAGCCATGCTGGCCGGATCACTCATCGCCCTGCTCGCCGGAGTTCTCGTGCACGGCGACCGCAGCATGGAATTCGCTGCACAACTGGCGGACACCCCCGTGCTCTGGTTTCTTGCGGTGTTCTCCGTCGCACTGTTCGCAACGGCCTGGGAAGCGGCATCCTCGCGAGGCCTCGACAACCTGACCGTTCCGCTCATGAGCGTCCTCGCCCTCCATCTCTGTTTCGCGTCCCCCGGCGAGGCAGCTGCTGCTCGCTTCGTAACAGGAACTGGACTCGGTCTGCTCGTCGGACTCCTCGCCTGGAAGCTGCGCATGCTCTCGGTGTCCGGCGCTGTGGCCACGTATCTTCTCGCCGCAACGCTGTACGGCGTGGGCGGCTGGAAATGGACGCTCCCCGTGTTCGCGTTTTTCCTGCTCTCGAGCATGCTTT
>CAJXSA010000240.1 GCA_913060595.1 uncultured Ignavibacteria bacterium | reverse complement strand
TGGCGAAAAACGGCGGCGTGGTCATGATCAACTTCTACCCGGGTTTCATCAAATCCGGACTCAATAAAAAACGCGTGAAGCGCAGCAGGGAATTGCTCGCCGCCCAGGTCGCGCTGCAGAAAAAGCACCCGCAGCGCGGGAGCGCATACCTCAGGGCCGTCGACGCGCTCGTGACAACGGCGGAGGCCGAAGGACTGGCCACCGTGCGGACGGTCGCCGATCACATCGACCATGCGGTGCGCGTCGCGGGAATCGATCATGTCGGACTCGGCTCGGATTTCGACGGCATAGGCTACACGCCTGTGGGTCTTTCCGACGTCACCGACCTCCCTGTGCTGACACGAGAGCTCCGACGGCGTGGGTATTCCGATGCGGACATACGCGCCATACTCGGAGAAAACTTCCTCCGCATTTTCGCCGCCGTATGCGCGTCCTGAACGCGAGACGCCGCACGCCTGCTCATCTCCCTCGCTGCGACCACGAAGCACATGCTGCCACCCTTTGCGATTCTTCACCTTCAGCTTTGTCCTTTCCCGATCTTTTGCCATTTTTGTAAATGCAAGATTTTCCCTCGATCAATATTTGATATTACATACTATCACATCAGCACAAGGAACGGCGCATGAAAATCCATGAGTACCAGGGCAAGGAAATCCTGAGAAAGTTCAATGTCCCAACTCCCCGGGGCGGCGTTGCAACCACTCCCGCGCAGGCCGTGAAGGTCGCGCAGAAGCTCGGTGGCAAGGTGTGGGTTGTCAAGTCACAGATTCATGCCGGGGGACGCGGCAAAGGACAGATTCTCGACCCGAAGACGCGCAAGCTTGTGCTCGATGGCGGAGTAAAGGTGGCGACCACGCTCAAGCAGGTGGAGAAATTCGCAGAGAAGATGCTCAAGAATCTCCTCGTCACCATTCAGACCGGCGATGAAGGCAAGATCGTGAGCCGCGTGCTCGTCGAACAGGGCGTGAACATCGACAAGGAATTCTACGCCGGCATGCTGCTCGACCGTGCACAGTCGCGCAACGTGATGATGGTCTCCACCGAGGGCGGAATGGAGATCGAGAAAGTCGCCGAGGAGACCCCGGAAAAAATCCTGAAGGTTGCGATCGATCCAAAAATCGGCTTCCAGGCCTTCCAGGCGCGCGAACTCGCTTTCGGACTCGGACTGAAAGGGACCGCATTCAAAAATGCCGTGAAATTCCTCATGTCTCTCGCGAACGCCTATGACAAGCTGGATGCCAGCCTGTTCGAGATCAACCCCCTTGTTCTCACGAAGGAAGGCGACGTTCTCGCACTCGACGCGAAGGTGAACCTGGATGACAACGCGCTGTTCCGTCATCCTGATTTCATCAAGCTCCGCGACAAGGCGGAGGAAGATCCCCTCGAAGTGAAAGCCTCCGCGTTCGATCTCAACTACATCAAGCTCGACGGCAACGTCGGATGCATGGTCAACGGCGCCGGGCTCGCAATGGGGACGATGGACATCATCAAGCTCGCCGGCGGTGATCCCGCCAACTTCCTCGACGTGGGCGGCGGCGCCAGTGCCGAAACCACCGAGCAGGGTTTTCGCATCATCCTCAGCGACAAGAACGTGAAAGCCATACTGATCAACATCTTCGGCGGCATCGTGCGCTGCGACCGCATTGCCAACGGCGTGGTGCAGGCCGCGAAGAACATCAACATCAAGGTTCCCATCGTCGTGCGCCTCGCAGGCACCAATGCGGAGGAAGCGGCAGACATCCTCGAAAATTCAGGCATCGATTTTCTCGTCGCACACAATTTCAAGGAAGCGGCGGAGAAGGTCACGCAGGCCATCGCCGCCTGAGTCCCCTTCGGACGGCAGCATCTCATCGCTGTCCGTTGACTTTGTCCCGGTATGCAAGGCATGCCGGGACATTTTTTTTGCAGGCTGCGCCCCTGCCCCTTCCTGTCCTGATGCGCCCCGGCAATCTTTCAAACAATTAACCCGCCTTTGCTTGCCGTCAATTGTGGTATCGTCGTATGTTCTGACAGAACATCTCGCCTGTCCAACAAGCTCACTGTCACTATGAAGCATGCTACCATCCTCATCGCGCTGCTGATCGCCAGCAGTACCATGTACGCTCAGAAAGGCTGGGTGCAGAAACATCATGAGGGAGAGGACATTCTCTTCTCCATCGAATGTCTCGATGCGGACCGCATCGTGGCTACGGGCAGCGACGGACTCATCCTCCGTTCCAGCGACGCGGGGGAAACATGGCAGCAGATTCCCTCCGGCGCCACAGACGTTCTGCGCCGGGTGCGCTGGTACAGTCCGCAGCTGGGTATCGTGCTCGGCAACGAGGGCGTCGCCCTGCGGAGCACTGATGCCGGGGCGAGTTGGCAGCGGCTGAACACCGGAACGAGCGACGCGCTTTTCGATGTGCATTTCTTCGACGATCAGCGCTGGATGGTGATCGGCCGCGGCGCGCGAGTCATTTCCACTACTGACGGAGGCGAGACATGGGAGAACGAAGGCTCCGGACTCAACAATTACAATGAAATCGCCTTTCGCGGAGACGTCGGCCTGATCGTCGGCAACAAGGGGACGATTCGCCGTACCGTCGACGGTGGGGAGAAATGGAGAAGCGCCACGAGCGGCACCGACCTTGAACTGACGAGCGTCTCCTTCGGTGACGACAGCACGGCGGTCATCACGGGCATCAACGGGACCATTCTCCGCAGTTCTGATTACGGAAAGACGTGGGAGCAGATCTGGGCGTCGATTCCCATCTCGACGTTCCGCCTCAGCGGCGTGCGGCATCTCACCCGCGATCACGCGATTATCGTCGGATACGGGGGTATCATACTCGAAACCCGGGATGCCGGTCTGACATGGACACCGCAGGAAAGCAACACCTCGTTCAACCTCGAAGGTGTATCCTTCATCGACAACAAAATCGGCTGTGCCGCGGGATGGTTCAGAACCGTCATGCGCACTACCTCAGGAGGATCGCTCGCCGTTCAGCGCAGCGGAGACATGCTGCCCGCGCGCATGTCCATCGCATCCACCTGGCCCAATCCCCTCTCACGCAGCCGCACCGCGGTCGCGCACGTCCTGATTGACGTCGCCCGGTCCGCTCCCGTGGACCTTCGCGTGTACGATCTGCTCGGTCGTGAAGTGCGCACGCTGATGAACCGGCATCTGACGGCAGGCAGCTGGGACATCACCTGGGATCCCGCCGCTCTCCCCAAGGGCGTGTACCTCTACCGGCTTGTTTCGCGCGACCAGGTGCGCACCGCGAAGATCACCCTCGTGGATTGAATCGAATTCTTACACGATGCGCATGGTGTCCGAACGAGCTCTGCTGATATTGCGTGCAACATCAGCGGAATACGATGCAGAATCTCAACGACATTACCATCATCCTTCTGTACGCCTCCACACAGGTTATTGCCATCGGCATGGTGCTGCTGGGATGGGTGGGTGAGCGCAGGCGGCAATCACGCTGCGACCGGGCTGCTTCTCTCCCCTCTTCGTAACCTTTCAGCGGCTGCCATCGGCGTCAGGAGAGCACTTTCCACAGCCAGGCAGACGTCTTCTCCACCACGGTGCGGAAGGCGGCGGTCGGGCCCTCGAAGGGATGCTTCACACCGAAGGTATGGTCGGCGTTCGGAATGCGTATTATTGCACTGCCTTTCACTTCTGCAGACTTCGCGTTCTGTTCGCCTTCGGTGATTGGGACGGAGACATCCTGCTCCCCGTGGACGACGAGAAGCGGAACGGTGAGGCGGGCCGCTGCCGCCGGGATGTCGAAGCGCGCCGCATTGGCTTCAAGGTCATCGAGCATGCGCACGTCCATCGGCATCAGCTGCCCCGTCCGCGCATTCTGAATCTCCATGCGTCCTTCCCTGCGCCACTGCTCCTTGGTCTTTTTCCCCCAGCGGTCGAAGTCCGCGACGCCGGCCCATGCCGCTGCGGCACGCACGCGCGTGTCCTCGGACGCATGAACGATGGCGACGCCGCCTCCGAGCGAGTGTCCTATCACCGCGATGCGTGATCTGTCGACGTCCGCTTCAATCAAATTTCCTTCATGTATCGCATCGACGACATCCGCGAGATCGTCGAGTTCCCTGCTGATGGTGTTGCGTGCGAAGCGGTCGAGTGCGGTGAATTCTCCGAACTCCTCCTCAACCCCGTTGAGTGAAAAGTTGAATCGGATCGCCGCGAAGCCCTTCAGCGCGAAGTGCTCCGCCGCCCACGGGAAACCGCCCCATCCCTTGAAACCCTTGAATCCGTGACAGATAATCACGACAGGTGCGTTCTCAGGATTCTCAGGCAGATGAATGTCGCCGAAAATGCGGTCTCTGTGACGGTTGAGGATGATGAATTGCTTCTGCATGGTGTTACGCGAATTGTTGACACTTTTCTATCTTGCATACTCAAAGTATGGTGAAATCACGGTACCGCACAACATGGCTCTCGAAATCTCTGCGCGCACGGCACTTGTACATGACTGGCTCACCGGCATGCGTGGCGGAGAAAAGTGTCTCGAGGTGCTATGCGAACTCGCTCCGGACGCGCCCGTGTACACGCTGGTCGCTTTCCCGGAAAAGGTGAGCGAAACGATTCGTGCGCATCCCATCCACAGCAGTTTCCTGCAGCGCTTCCCGGCGGTCGAGAAACGGTATCGCCACTATCTCCCGTTTTTTCCGCGTGCAATCGAGTCTCTGGATCTGTCTTCCTTCGATCTCGTCCTCTCCTCCAGCCACGCCGTCGCCAAGGGCGTTCGACCCGCGGACCATGCGCTGCACATAAGCTACGTGCACACTCCCATGCGGTATGTGTGGGACATGTTCGATCAGTATTTCAACCGAAACACTGTCGGCAGCGTCCAACTCGCGGTCATACGCCACATTGCTTCGTATCTGCGTCGATGGGACGTGCGTACGTCCACGCGCGTGCATCATTTCATCGCAAACAGCGCCTATGTCGCCGAGCGCATACAGCGCATTTACGGCAGGCAGGCGGCGGTGATTCATCCTCCCGTCGATGTCGAACGTTTCGCTCCCGCGGAGGCACGTCGCGACGAATTCCTGATCGTCAGCGCGCTGGTCCCTTACAAACGCGTCGATCTTGCCATCGAAACGGCCAATGCACTCTCCCTCCCGCTGCGCATCATCGGTGACGGACCGGAACGAGAGCGTCTGCAGGCCATGGCGGGACCCACGGTTCGCCTGGAGGGATGGGTGGATGACAGTGGAATCGAGCGGGCCTACGGCTCCAGCCGTGCATTGCTGTTCCCTGGTGAAGAGGATTTCGGCATCGTCCCTGTCGAAGCCATGGCGTCAGGAACGCCTGTCATCGCATTCGGACGTGGCGGAGCGACAGAAACCGTGATAGAGGGGCTGAGCGGCACCCTTTTTGCCGAACAGACCGTCGCCTCACTCACCTCCGCCATCCGTCGTTTTGCGCAGATGGAATTTGACGGCAGCGCCATACGCGCACACGCAGAGACCTTCGACAGGCGTGTGTATGCCGACAGGATGTCGGATTTCATTGAAAGCAGGTGGAGAGAATGGACGGACTAGGCTTCCATTGCCTTTCTGATCTGCTGCTCGGAGACATCCCATAGCCGCCGCATGAGTTCCAGGTCGTAACTCGTTGGGGATGAAGGGGTTTGCTGCATCCTCACAAAGTATTTTCCTGAAACGTCCGCCACCTCATCCGCGGAAGCGAGATGCACCGACGTCGCAGCTCCTTCCTCAACGGACGCCCCGTCTATGCCGAATCCCTCGCGCAGCAGTTTCGTGCCGATGACGCCGGGGTGCAGGCAGTTCGCTGTGATACCGCTGCCGTGCAGTTTCGCAGCAAGTTCGTACGTGAAGAAAACGTTGGCCAGCTTGGACTGCGCGTACGCCGCGTACGCATCGTATTCCCTTTCCCCGTTGAGATTGTCAAACGCGATGCTGCCGCGCATGTGCGCGATTGAAGATACATTGACGATGCGCGCCGGCATATTATCCTTGACGGTGAGCAGAAGCTGCTCCGTCAGCAGCATCATGGCGAGGTGATTGACCTGCCAGGTCATTTCATAACCGTCTTCCGTCATGACCTGTTCTGACATGTACACGCCGGCATTGTTGACGAGCACGGAAAGATCGGGGA
>CAJXSA010000239.1 GCA_913060595.1 uncultured Ignavibacteria bacterium | reverse complement strand
GGAAAACCCCGTTCCTTCTTCCGCCAGTCGCGGATGAGGGAACGGGGTTTTTTCATACCCGAATTATCTTTCAACAGTTGCGGAGTAATTCCCCGCGACACGGTCAATTACTGCCTGGGGAGGCAGTGATACTCCCGCACCGGGAGTAATTCCGTGTGTCACGGTACATTACTGCGGAAAGTACGTGTGATGCTTTCAGCGCCGATGCCGTCTGCGCTGCGGTGCGCCGTCGACGATGATGACAAACTCGCACTTGCGTTTATGCGCGCGGAAATGGTCCCTGAGCTGCTGCAATGTCCCACGGCGCACTTCCTCGCTTTTCAGCGTGAGGTCGATTGCGACGGCCGCCGGGGGGCCACTGCCGAAGGCGGACGTGAGATCCTCGAGTACCTGCACGAGCCTGTACGGGGCATCGAGAAAGACAACGGGATCGGAGAAGTCGCGCAGGGCGCGCAGCTCTTCTTTTCGTTCCGGACGTTTGGGGGATAGAAAACCGTAGAAATAGAATCGATGCGCGTCGAAACCGGAGACTGCAAGCGCAGTCGTGAGGGAAGTCGGCCCGGGAACGGCGGTCACGCGAATGCCGGTGTCCATGACCTCGCCGAGCAGATGCGTGCCCGGATCGGCGAACACGGGCATGCCGCAGTCGGAGATGAGCGCAACGTCTCTTCCCATCGCGAGATCGAGGACGATCTGATCCGTCGCGTCTTTCTCGGTATGCTCGTTGACCTCGACCAGATCCTTCTCTATCTCGTGTCGCGCGAGAAGCCGCAGCGCGGTTTTCCGCTCTTCGCAGGCGATATAGTCGACACTGCGCAGCACTTCGATGGCGCGCAGGGAAATATCATCCGGGTGGCCGATCGGCGTTCCGACGACATACATCATGCCCTTTTTCATCCGCACGCTCCCCGTCCCTCGGAGCGAAGGATGGCTTCGGCAAGCGGGATGTCCTCCGGCGCGGTGATCTTGAGATTTCCCGCGGATCCCTGGACCACATGCACGGCCTCTCCAAGAGCTTCGATCAGGGCGACGTCGTCGGTTACCTGGCGGCGCGCGTTCACCTGGGCGAAGGCGCGGCGGAGCAGCGAGGCACGCGCACCCTGCGGTGTCTGCGCCTGCCAGACCACGCTGCGATCTATCGTCCCCTGCACCAGTCCCCCGCGCACCTCCTTGAGCGTATCACGCGCCGGCAGCGCCAGCAGAGCCGCACCGTATTCGGCCACGGCCTCCGCCACCGCCTGCACATCCGCGGCGCGCACGCAGGGACGCGCGGCGTCATGCACGAGCACCACGCTGTCCGCCTCCTCGACTGCCGCCAGTGCGTTGGCCACGGAATCCTGCCGCAGTGCGCCGCCCTGCACGACGGTCACGGGAGTGGACAGCGCCGCGTCGGCGAGCATGGGCATGAGCGTCTCGCGATCATCGGTCGCGATGACGATGTGCACGCAGCCCGGCATGGTATCGAAAACATCGAGTGTGTGCAGGATCACGGGCCGGCCGCAGAGAGGCAGGTATTGCTTGGGGACGGGGCTGTTCATGCGGGTCCCCGCTCCTGCGGCGGGAATGCAGACGGTAAATGGAGTCATATGCGTTCCGGTCAATACGGCACAGGCGAAGTACGGTACTTCGCCTGTGTCGTTGAGAATGGAAAACGGCCTCAGAGAATGATCATGGCGTCGCCGTAACTGAACAGGCGATACTTCTCCTTGACGGCCTTCTTGTATGCTTTCATCATGAGATCGTAATCGCTGAACGCGGCCACGAGCATGAGCAACGTCGACTTCGGCTGATGGAAATTGGTGATCAGCTTGTCGGTGATCTTGAAGTCGTACGGGGGATAGATGAACTTGTCGGTCCAGCCGCGAGTCGGTGCCAGCTGGCGCATGGTGGTGACACTGGATTCCAGCGCACGCACGGTGCTGGTTCCGCAGACGAAGACGTTCTTCTTCGCGTCCTTTGTCTTGTTGACGGCCACGCAGGCCTCGGGCGGAATCTCGTAGTATTCGGAATCCATCTTGTGCTTGGTCAGGTCCTCGACCTCCACCGGACGGAAGGTGCCGTGTCCGATATGCAGGAGGACGGAGGTGACGGACACACCTTTTTTCTTCATGCGGCCGAGCAGCTTCTTGGTGAAATGCAGTCCCGCCGTCGGGGCGGCCACGGCGCCGATTTCGCGCGCGTACACGGTCTGGTAGTTGTCCTTGTCGCTCTCTTCCGGATCGCGCTTGATGTAGGGCGGAAGCGGCGTCTGGCCGACGTTGTCGATGAGCTTGAAGAAATCGCCGCTGTAGTTGAAACGCACCGTGCGTCCGCGAGAGGTCGTGTTGTCGATGACCTCACACATCAGCTTGTCCGAAAAATAGATCTTGTTGCCGATGCGCACCTTGCGTGCGGGATCGACGATGACGTCCCAGAGACGCTCTTCCTTGCTGAGCTCGCGCAGCAGGAACACCTCGATCTTGGCGTTGGTCTTTTCCTTGCGGCCGATCAGGCGGGCGGGAAACACCTTGGTGTCGTTCAGAACCAGGGAGTCGCCTTTCTTGAAGTATTCATGTATGTCCGAAAAGGTCCTATGCTCCACGTCGCCGGTCGCGCGGTCAATCACCAGCAGACGCGCTTCGTCACGGTTCTCGACAGGGTACTTGGCAACAAGACTTTTGGGAAAATTGTAGTCGAAATCGGAAAGTTTCATATGTCCAGACCTGGATTGTAGTGGAATCGTCTGACGCGGAATGAGAAAGATTGTCTGAATTCACCCCGAAGGAAGCTGAAGGGTATACGCTTCTCCGCCGCATTTACAAAAATACGAAAATCGGGAGGCGTAGTCAACGTAATAGTTGACGAATTGCCTGAAATAGCATATCTTACGGGACCGCCCTGTCTGCAGATTTCCCCACCTCATCAGCATTTCGACCAATTATCACACCCGGCCGTGTTCCCCGTAACATACCGGTTTCTTTGATTTCATCCCGCAATTCGACAATTTTAAGGATGCCCATGTCCGCATTTCGGACCGGGTGAGAACCGCGTGGCCGCCGCCGGACGATGATTCGAGGCGGGCGCGGCGTGTCCATTACGAGCAAGGAGCATATTCATGATTTCAACCCAGCTGCTGAATCCCCAGAGCATCGTCGTCGTCGGCGGATCGAACGACATCCACAAGCCCGGCGGCAAAGTCCTGAAAAACATCCTCGACGGCGGTTTCACCGGAACGCTTGCAGTGCTGAATCCGAAGGAGGAAGAGGTGCAGGGCGTGAAAAGCTATCGTGATCCGGCCGATCTGCCCCAGGCGGACCTCGCCGTGATCGCCATTCCGGCAAAGTTCACGCTGCCTGTCGTTGAGCTGCTGGCGAAGGAAAAGGGGACGCGCGGCTTCATCATACTCAGCGCCGGCTACAGCGAGGAGAGCGAGGCGGGGAAGGAACTCGAGCAGCAGGTGGTCGAGGTCATCGAAAGCGTCGGGGGATCGCTCATCGGACCGAACTGCGTGGGCATTATGACGCCGCAGCACAACAGCGTGTTCACCGAACCGATCCCGAAACTGGATCCGAAAGGTGTCGATTTCATCTCCGGTTCCGGCGCCACCGCCTGCTTCATCCTCGAGGCGGGCATACCGAAAGGACTGACCTTCGCCAGCGTCTTCTCTGTCGGCAACAGCGCGCAGCTTGGCGTCGAGGAGATTCTCGAACACCTTGACGAAAGCTTCGATCCCGCAACGAGTTCGCGCGTGAAGCTGCTGTACATCGAAACCATCGGCAATCCCGCCAAACTGCTGCGCCATGCCTCCTCGCTGATCCGCAAGGGCTGCCGTATCGCCGCCGTGAAAGCGGGCTCCTCCGAGGCCGGCAGCCGTGCCGCCTCGTCGCATACCGGCGCCCTGGCCAGCTCCGACGTCGCCGTCGACGCGCTGTTCCGCAAGGCCGGCATCGTGCGCTGCTATGGCCGCGAAGACCTGATCACCGTCGCCTCCATTTTCATGCACCCGGAGCTGCAGGGAAAGAACATCACCATCATCACGCACGCCGGTGGTCCCGCGGTCATGCTCACCGACGCTCTTTCCAACGGCGGCATGAACGTGCCGCATATCGAGGGACCCGACGCCGACGAACTGCTGACGAAACTCTACCCGGGCTCCTCGGTGGCCAATCCCATCGACTTCCTCGCCACGGGCACCGCAGAGCAGCTCGGCACCATCATCGATTACGTCGATACCCGCTTCCATGACATCGACGCGATGGTGGTGATTTTCGGCACGCCCGGACTCGTCGAAATCTTCGACGTGTACGCGGTACTGGACGAAAAAATGCGCAGCGCGAACAAGCCCATATTCCCCGTCCTCCCCTCCACGCTCACCGCGCGTGCGGAAGTCGATGACTTCCTTTCCCGCGGACGGCTCAATTTCCCGGACGAGGTCAGTCTCGGAACCGCGCTCGCACGCGTGTACCATACGCCGAATCCGGCGGATGCAGGAGAACTGCCTTCAATGGACATCGACGCGATACGCGCAGTCGTCGACAACACGACGGACGGCTACATCTCCCCGAACGCCATTCAGACGCTGCTTGACGCCTGCGGCATTCCCCGCGCGGGCGAAGCGGTTGTGCGCAATGAAGAGGACGCCGTGCGCGAAGCAGCGGAACTCGGCTTTCCCGTGGTCATGAAAGTCGTCGGTCCCGTCCACAAATCCGACGTGGGCGGCGTGGTGCTGAACGTGCAGGACGCGGACGGCGTGCGCAGCGAGTTTTCTCGTATGATACAAATCCCCGACACCACCGCCGTGCTGCTGCAGCCGATGCTCTCCGGTACCGAGCTTTTCGCCGGCGCGAAAAAGGAAGACAGTTTCGGGCATATGGTGCTCTGCGGACTGGGCGGCATTTTCATCGAAGTGCTCAAGGACGTGCGCGCGGGTCTCGCGCCGCTCTCGGCGGATGAAGCGCTCACGATGATACGGGAACTGAAAGGATACAGGATTCTGCAGGGCGTGCGCGGACAGGCCGGCGTGAACGAGCAGGCGTTCGCCGACGTGATCGTGCGCCTCTCCGCCCTCTGCGTGGCGGCACCGGAAATCGCGGAGCTCGACCTCAATCCGCTGCTGGGCACGCCCGACGGAGTGACTGCGGTCGATGCGCGCATCCGCATTGAAAAAGCAGGCTGATGCATCCCGGTCCGGACGAACCCGCTTCTCATGACATCGCGCAGCTCCGAGAAGAGCTCGCCGCACTTTTTCCCCTGCGCGATCTCGATATTCGCATCGGTGGACACGAGATACGTCTGACCACCGCGAAGGACATCGAGCAGCTGATCGATCGCATCACCGAAGACGAGTTCCGTGTCGACGAACGTCTCCCCTACTGGGCGGAACTCTGGCACAGCGCCGTGGCCCTGGCAGCGTTCCTCACCGAAAACCGTGTCCCACTCGCGGGTCGCCGCGTTCTTGAAATCGGCTGCGGCCTCGCCCTTCCCGGCATCCTGGCCGCAGCATCGGGCGCACACGTCACATGCTCGGACTTCGAAGAACACGCACGTCTCGCGGCGACGATCAATATCCGGCAGAATCTCCCGGGCGTCGCCGTGAATGTCCGGCATATGGATTTTCGACATCCTCCGGAAGAGCGCTGGCCCCTGATTCTCGCGGCCGATGTCATCTACGAGAAGCGCTTCGTCAAACCCCTCGCCGACTTCCTCGACCAGGTCCTGCAAACGGACGGCACCGTGCTGCTCGCAGAACCCAACCGCGTGATCGCGATACCGTTTTTCGAGGCGCTCACTGCGCGTGGATTCCGCTACCGGCGACACGCGCGCATGACGAGGCTGCACGATCGCGAGGTGGAGATCAGCGTTTATGAAATCACGAAGGGGAGCATCGCGCCGCCGCTTCCCTGAAGACGGCGCGCAGGATCAGAGTTCGTTGTCTTCCAGCCATTCCCGGATGCGGGGACGACGGCGATCGTCGGTTTTCCAGCTGGTGGGGCACTTCAGCGCTGCACGGAAGCTCGATGCGGCGTCTTCCAGGCGATCCGCGGCGATATAGCTCAGCGCCAGTTCATAGCGATGTCGGAACACTTTCGGCGCCACGCGGACAGCCGACTTCAGATAGTGAATGGATTTGTCAAGGCTGCCCTCCGGCATGGATCCCCGGAACATGTTCGCAAGCTG